>CAZLTV010000002.1:86458-150214 GCA_964562545.1 uncultured Mycobacterium sp.
TTCGCTTCTCTTCGGTCTGGGGTGGGCTGTGGATCTCGATGTGGGGCGGCTGGGGTCAGGTCGGCGTAGCGTCCACCACCGGCCTCGGTGGCCGTTCGTTCGGCGGCGATGCCGACCTCGTTCATTGACCGGACCCTGGATAGCGCACACGCGCTTGCGTCGTCGAGGTGCTCGGATAGGCAGATCGGCGCCGAGGAGTGGAGATTGGGGATCGGTCCGAGCACCAACACCTGTGCTCCGATTTCGCGCAGTTGCTGGACCAACCGGGTGAGATTGACGAGCCACGGCTGGTCGTAGGACGAGTAGTCAAATAGCCAGTTGTCGCTTGCCAGGTACCCGCGCCACATGCTGACCACGACCAACTGCGGCGGATTTGCCCTCAGCCGGTCGAGGATCTGTGCACGCCACTGTTCGCAGAGTGCGACCTGTTTGATCAGCCGAGCGAGCAGGTTGGTACTGGGCAAATCCATCAATGGGCAGGACCCTTTGGAGAGCAACTCCAGTCGCCACTGCCGATCCGCGGCCACCTGTTCGAATGCCGGGGTCCACATCGCGGCGTGTGAATCGCCGACCAGGGCCACGGTCGTGGCTGAGGTGACATCCCCCATAGCGCACTCGGGCTGCCCACTCTCCTCGTAGTCACGCAGGCAGCCATCGTGCAGCAGAGCGTTGCGTTCCGCCGCTGCGTCGGCGAGCGGAGGTTCGAGATTGGACGGGACTGAGCGACGGCCGACCGACGCTGCGACGGCCTCTTGCGCCTGGTCGAAAGCCTCACGCACTGCGTCGTCGAGGGCGGCCGTGTCGGCGCCGGATGCTGCTGCCGGACTGACGATCGTCAGGGGTGCAGCCGGGGCGCCACGGCCCACCGGGGCGGGTAGTGCAACCAGCAACGCCGCCCCGACACCGACTGCGGTAGCGGTGGCGATGGCCCCCAAGCCGAGGCTGCGCGCGGTTGAGTTGCGTACACGAGGCGCGAATCGCAGCGGGTTCTCCAGCAACCACAGGCTCAACACCGCGAGTACGCCTGCCAGCAGCACTGCGACCACTCTGTCAGCCAAACCCAGGGAATGGCCCAGCGCAGCCGGTGCCAGGATCAGCACCGGCCAGTGCCACAGGTACCACGAATACGAAACCCGACCGATCGCCTGCATAGGCGCCAGCCGCAGCACACAGTCGCACCCGAGCGACGGCTGGGCACACCCGGCGCCGACGACGAGTACTGCGCCCAGGGTCGGCAACAGCGCGGCAAAGCCCGGATACGGCATGCTGGCAGTCATGTAGAGGCAGGCCAGCAGGATCATCCCGAGCCCGACCCAGCCGGCGGCCGAGGCTGCGTGTGGCGGCAGGCGATTCCACCGAACGGCTGTGAGGGCCACCAGGCCGCCGAGCGCCAACTGCCAGGCCCGGGCGGGCAGCGAGTAGAAGGCCTCGGTGGGTGAGACAAAGGTGAGTGCCAGCGACAGCGCGAAGGACAGCGCGGCGACCACGGAAAGTGCTGCCAGATAGGGACGATGCGAGTCGGTAGCTGTGGTTCGGCTGCGGCGCCGGACGCGTCGGATCAACCACGCTGTCAGCAGAATAAGCGCGGGCCACAGGAGATAAAATTGCTCCTCGACGCCCAGTGACCAGTAATGCAGGAATGGTGACGGCGGCAGATGGCCGCCGAAGTAGGCTGCGCCGTCGCGAATGAACCGATAGTTGCTGACGTATAGAGCACTGGCGATGCCGTCGAGGATCACGCCGCGAACCTGCAACGGAGGTAGCAGCAGAGCCGAGACGATCATGGTCACCACCGCGACGCCGGCCGAGGCTGGCAGCAGTCTGCGGGCCCGCGCCCCGTAAAAGCGCCGCAGCCGTACAGTTCCGGTGGCGTTTGCTTCACGCCAGAGCAGCCCGGTGATCAGAAAACCGGATACGACGAAGAACACGTCGACCCCGACAAACCCGCCACCGAATCCTGGAATGTCAGCGTGGAACAGCACAACCGCCAGGATCGCGACAGCGCGCAGCCCTTCGATATCCGCCCGCAACTTCCCCTGCTCTGATGGCCGACTGCGCAGTCCGGAAAGGCGTACGTAGTCGGCCTGACGCACAGTCACCTGCTTAAACGGGAGGGATATTCGGATCGACAGTTATCTATCACGGACGTATTCGAAGGAACGGTATCTTGGCCGAATCCGCCGGATGTCCCTCGTCGACAAAGAAGTTCGGCATGCGCACCGTCAAGCCACCGACGAATCGGTACTGTCGCTGACCCTGGAATCTGGCCGTTCTTTGGTGTCGCTGTGGTTAAACGTACGATCGCTGGCCTCGGATATACGGTCGGCCAAACCGGTTCTGCGGGTTGCTGGCCCTTTCGGTGAATCCTCGATGTTCGTCCCTGCTGGGGTCATTGAGGTCGCACTGCCCATAGTTACAGTGCCGGTGTCGGCATTCCGACTGTCGCGCATGGTTTGCTGTACAACGCTGGGTCCCTGATCCAGTACCCATTGTCGGTTCTTTTGCGGCGCACCGGTAGCCGATTCGTCAGTGGCTTCGAGATCGGGCGCTGGTGTTGGGTCGGATTCGTCGGTCAATGTGGTGGGTGCATCCGGTTCCGCTGTGAATTCTGATGCGTGAGAGCCTGGATGGGCTCGAGGGGTGGTCTGCTCACCCGCGAGCATTTCGGCCCCGGCATCCACGCGGATGCCGGGATCGGATGTCGGAATGGTCGGTGGCGACCGGTGGTTCAGAGTCGCGGGTGAGCCCGATTGTGCTGTAAATGCGGAATCTTCAGCGCCCGCCTGGCCGGACGTGCTGGTTCGCTCCCCGTGAGAGGCGCCGCCGTCGTCGTCGCCGGATTCGGTATCCGGGGGTCCCGCGACAGATGTCGGAGGGGGCTGTGTTTGCATGCCAATCGCCGGAATCGTCGGTCCTGCAGTCAGTTCATGGACGCTGTGGTCGAGTGCATTGGCCGACGGTCCACCCACTCCAAACGGTCCCGGCTTTTCAGTGCTGAACGGGCGGATCCCGACCAGGTTCTCGACGGCGTTGTCCCAGCCGGTCGGTATCGCGACCAGCAATGCCGTGCCCAATGCGACCGGGTCAGGGAAGTAAAGCGGGTTGAACGGGGTCGGCTCGGCAGGACTGACGGTCCGGTCGTAGGCCGCCTCGACCAGGACGCGCAGCGGTTCGTCCAACGCATCAGCGATGGAAGGACCGACAACCGGAACCTGCTCGAGCGGCATGAGCAGCGGGAGAACCGTCGTCGGGGCCAAATAGTAGGTCGTGTCGCCGTACCTGCCCTGATGAACGACACCCGGTTCACTGAGGCTACGGTCTGCATAAGTGGGGTGAAGCGCGATCATCCCCATGTACGCGTTCAGAGCGGCGAGCAGGTTGAGCGGGTTTACCGGAGCATCCGCCAGACCGTCGTATTGGATAGCGACATGGACTGTGGGGTATTGGGTGTCGTCGGTCGGCATCGGCTCCGGTAGAGAGCCTTCTGCCCCGCTTCTCGAGAGGAGGAACGCGACGACCATCCCCTCCGGATCGCGATACGTCAGCCCGCCATTCGGACGATTTCCGCCGGTGAGGACGAATGAGACAGCGGGCCCCTCGCCCTCGGCATACTGGGCCGCCAGCTTGGCCTTCTCCAGCATTGCGATCGTAGCGCTCTGCGAATGCCCGTAGACGACGAAGGTGTCAGAAGTGACTGGGGCCGAGGAACCCACGTCGTGGTTGTAGTCGCAGACCGCGGAAGTGAGGCAGCTATGCAGTGCCGCTACGCCTTGGGTTACCGACTCCACGACCGTGAGGGTTCCGTAGTTGGGTGCGTCCTCTTCGGGTGTGATGAGAGCGACCCTGTTGTACGGCGCGGCAGGAATGTCCGTTGTTGGGAGCGCCGAGGAGGGTGACACGAAATTGTCTACCGCCGCGCTCATGTACCGTTCAACGTAGTGAGCAGTGTCCGGCGGGCTCGACAGCGGATGACCAGTGCCGCCCATGATGAGGACGGTCGTGCCGGTGAGCGCGACGACGGTGAAAACCGACGGTACTGCTATGGCGACGCTGAGGAGCGCGGCGACAATGAGTGCCGTAGCCATCAGGATAGAAGCACGTAGCGATAGGTGCATCCAAAGCCTCCCTGGCCGTGGCGGTCCTGGCTAGACCATATCGGCAAAGCTGGGCATTTTTGCTGGCATCGCGAATTTCGGGCAAAACTCTGTGTCCGTCACCGCTCGACCGTGACTCGAAATCGGATTCTCGCCGGCAAGCCCTGCGACGCCGCAGTACGTACGGCTCAGTGCGTATGACTCAATGTGTAGTTCGCAGAGCTGCGTACTCCTCCACCAGATCAGCCGCAGCCGCGACACTTTCAGCCGCTCTGGTCATTCGGGTGGCGACCTCGCGAGCACGCGTGGCACATTCCGGGGCGAGGATGGTACGCAGATCCGCAACCAGCGATGCCTCGGTGGCCGAGGAAAAGCGTCGTGCGGTACCCACCTTCAGGTGCTTGATCGCCGCACCCCAGATCACTTGGACATCCGCCATCCAGAGGATCAGCGTGGGTACCCCAGCGCGTAGCCCGGCCGCGGTGGTGCCGGCCCCACCGTGGTGCACGACCGCACGGCAGGTAGGAAAGACCGCAGAGTAGTTGACCGCGCCCACGACTTTTACGTGATCAAATTGCTGCACGTCGCTGAAATCGGTCCAGCCGGCACACACCAACGCCCGTTCGCCCAACCGCGCACATGCTGCGGCAATCATTGCGATGGTATCGGCGGGCGACTGGACCGGAATACTCCCGAACCCGAAGCAGATCGGCGGTGTTCCCGCCGCGATCCACGATGCGACGCTCTCGTCGGCTTCGGTTGGCGACTCCAAAGTCAGCGTGCCGACAAACGGCCTGTCGAAACGCTTGTCTGACGGCCGGGGCTCGGTTCTGCCCGCCCATTCGGCGGCCAGCCGCGGAAAGCACACATCGTCATAGGCCTGTACCTCCAGAGCCCCTTGTTCAGCGATCCGACGCGGGGCGGGCTTTCTCGCCGGTGGGAGGCCCAGTTCGTGACGCTGGTCGTTTTCGACCCGCCGCACCCCGTGCCAGACCAACCACTCATACAGCCTCATCGCCGATCGGATCAAGGGCGCTGGCAGGCTCGGAATGAGCTGGCCGTTCACGCGTATCGGAAACCACAGCACAGTAGCGACTGGGATCGCCCGGTGCTCGGCGACGTTGGCGGCAAGTTCCTGGTAACTCACGCCCGTGATGAGAAGGTCGGCTCCCTCAGCCAGCGATGTCAGCGTCGTGCTCATCTCAGCCCAACATCGGGTGCCTGGCTCCCTTGACTCGCGAAGGAATCGCAGGACGTCGCGGACCCGCCAGAAATTGCGGAAGAGATACGCCCAGAAGTCACGAGTATCTTCAAGCCAGGCCCCGGTCTCGGGACCGTAGGCGACTGCCGTGAGGCCAGCCGACTCCGCCGAGCCGATGAGATCAGGCGGCACGGCCATACAGACATCGTTTCCTCTGCACAGCAATTCACGGCCGACGGCGATGCCGGGTTCGACGTCGCCGCGGGTTCCGTAGAACGCCAGCACAAATTTCATGGACTCGTCCCGGTTGATAGTCCGGTTGGGGCCGCAAGGCCCGACACCCTGTGTATAGATCAGTTTCGGGCCGGTCAACCCCCACCCCGAAGACCGCCGTCGGGCGAGCTGCGCTGCCGGAGTGGACGTATCGGCCGCCCGTCACAGCGCCAGGATAGGGGAACTGCCAATGGGTTCGGCCGGGAACCGGAGAAACGTCGCACCGACGGGCCGGTGGTGTTCGCTACCCACGGTGGTGACCGCGCAGCAGGTATCTCGACCCCGGAGGATTGCCGGCCGTGGATTGACTACTTTCGACAGAGCTCGAACGGCGATTCGGCTATTCTGGCCGCGTTAACCGGCTCGGCCCCGACAAGACCGCCCCTTCCACGCGGCAACGGAGCGTGACGGTGGCCACCGCAGCGAGTGTCGCGGGGCCTGATTCTGCGTCATCGGAGGCAAATCAGTGGCAGTTCGAATACGTTCCACGCGTAAGTCGTCGATCGTCGCCGACCCGGGCGGCGAAGCGCTGCCGGACAATCGGCTCGCACTGCTGGACCAAGCCTTCTATGCCGGGCATCGGGCTGCCGGCCAAGAGGAAGTCATGCAGGTCGTGTGGGTCTATGAGCACGCCGTCGACATGGATGGGTTGCGGCGATTTCACCGCAACCTCGCGGGCGGCTTGTTGGGACGGCACATCGAACGTTCCCCACTGCCGTTCGGTCGGTACCGGTGGGTCTCCGATCAGCAGCCCTCGGAGTTAGAGGTCATCGAGCATGCCCGCCCGCGTGCGGAATTCGGTGATTGGCTCGACGAATGCGCTCAGCTGCCGGTAGACCCGGAATCCGGGCCGGGCTGGCGGCTCAGCGTATGTCCGTTCTCCGACGGCTCAACCGCGATCTCCCTGGTGATGTCTCACTACGTTATCGACGGCATCGGAGGCGTCGTCGCAGTAGTGATGGCGATTCTGGGCGACACGAGCGGTGGAAGCTACCCACCGCCGCGCTCACGTTCCTTGCTGCGAGCGCTGGCCCAGGACACCGCCGAGACCGCGCGGGACGCGCCCGCGGTCGCCCGTGCCCTCGTCGCGGCGGTGAAAGAGGCCCGGCGGCGTCGCAGCGATGTTGCTCACAATCCCAAGCCCCCGCACATCGTCGGGCAGGTGAGTGAAGCCGATGATCTCGTGGTGGTCCCGGGCATCTGGATCCGAACCGACATGGACCAATGGGAAGCGCGCGCTGCGGCCCTCGGCGGGACAGGTAGCACGTTGGCGATAGCGCTCACCGCGAAGCTCAAGCAGCGAATGGGGTGTAGGAACGGCGACGACGCGGTGAACATGGTGCTTGTCGTCAATGATCGCACCGAAGGAGATACCAGGGCGGTGGCTGTGTCCTTTGCCCGCTTCGATGTTGATCCGGCACCGCTGGCAACCGACTTGCGAGCAGCCCGTGCCGCCGTCAAACAGGCGTTGAAGATCCTCCGAGACACCCCGGACCCGTCGGCGCAGCTCGCCGCGCTGACGCCATTCACTCCGAAGCGGGCCTGGAAAGCGATGGTCGATCAGGGCATTGACGACCTGGATCAGACGGCAGTGTGCTCCAGCCTCGGCGAGGTCGGCCCGGTGGTGATCCGCCCCGACGGAACGCCATGCGACTACGCCTATCTTCGTGGCGTGAGCCCGCGGATGACACGTCGGCGGCGCGACCAAATGGGCAGTCAACTGCAGTTGTTCTACGGGTGCGGGGTCGAGGCGAACAAGGTCGGCATCCATGTGCGCGCCTATCAGGCGGACTCTGTGACTACCAAGCAGGAGCTGCGCGAGCTCGCGGAGCGGACGTTGGCTGAGTTCGGTCTGACGGGCGTGATCGAATGACGGACCCGGCTCGTCCGTACAGGTGGCCGAGCTCAGCGGGCGAATGACGTCACCCGCCGGTTGGTGTTTGCTGGTTAGTCGCGAAGCAGGACGGTTTTGGACTTCGGTTGGTTGCTGCGTGCAAACCTTCGCCTGTTTCAGCGCCCGAACCGTGTCGGTGTTCGGTGCGGTCACGCACTCTGTTAGCGGGAGGAGCGCGCCGCACGCGGGTCCTTCGGGATTGCTCCCCTGTGCCCGCGAGAACCCCCACACGCCGTAGCCGAGGGGTTGAAGCCTGTGCGTAACCGTGAACGGCAAGGAAGGCTGGGCGCATTGCCAACATGACGCTGGCTCGTCTGCTGCGGGCGCTGGAACCAGGTGGCTGCGAGGTCGGATACGTCGGCCTGGATCGGTCGGGGAAACCCGTCGAAATCCGCTAAAAATGCTGATTGACGCCCGACAGTGGGTCCAGCGGAGTGGGCGACGGGCGCCCGGGGGGTGATCACTGAGCGCCGCGCTTGGCCAAGGTCCATCTTCGCAGCCGGACGTGTTTGCGAAAAACGTTCCTACGGTGACCGTCGGCGTGATTGACTCTGGCGGCAACAGCGGTCGCACGCGCTGAGGTGTTGCTTCTTGACAGTGGTCACCGAACCGATAGCGTGTGACACCATCCGTATCTAGTGTAACGCGGGGTGGCGGAGCCGACTGTCGCCGGAATTGTGTCCGAGCGACCGGCCCAAGGCTCGATGCGGATACCGGTGGGAAGGTGGAAAGGTGGGTCCGGTGGTCGACCGCAGTTTGCCCGACCTCGACGCGGCGCGCTCCGGTGTCGGAGACCAAGCCCACCAGAACCCCAGCAAACAGCCGGGCCGTCGGCGTCTGTTGCTGCGCCGCGCACGGCCATCCTCGCCCGCCCCGTCGGCGCCGGTCGGGAAGCGGAAGCGTCGCAGAAATCCCGGTATCGCGGTTGTCAGGTTGCTGATGAAACTGTGGATTCCCCTGGTGATCCTTGCGGTGCTCGGTGCCGGCGCTTTGACGGTCTCGCGATTGCACGGCGTGTTCGGTTCCGATGATTCGATCTCCTATGGCGACACCAGAAGCGAGACGGCCGAGCCGGTTGACCCGAAGATCATGAGGTACGAAATCTTCGGTCCAGCAGGCACTGTGGCCGAGATCAGCTACTTCGACGAGAACGGTGATCCGGAGTTCATCGAACAGGAGCCGCTGCCTTGGTCACTGGAGTTTCCGATCACCACCGCCGCCAGTATCGGCAGCATCGCGGCCCAAGGTGACAGCGACAGTATCGGCTGCCGCATCCTGATCGACGGAGTGCTCAAAGACGAACAGATCGCGACCCACGAAGCCAGCACCTTCACGTCCTGCATGCTGAAGGCCGCATGAGCAACCACCAGTTGCAGAGCGGGCGGCCGCTGGTAGCGCGGTTGATTCATCGCTTCTCGCCGCTCATCATCTTGGCCTGGCTCGCACTCGTCGTCGCCCTGACCGCAGGTCTGCCGTCCCTCGAGCAGGTTGCCCAACAGCATTCGGTGCCCTTGAATCCCACCGACGCCCCGTCCTTTCAGGCCTCCGAGCGACTCAGCGATGCCTTCAACACACCGGAATCCAGCGGTGTCGTCATGATCGTGCTCGAGGGTCAGCAACCACTCGGTGAGGACGCTCGCAGGTACTACGACAGCTTGGTTAGCCAGCTACTGGACGATCCGCAACATGTTCAGTCGGTCCAGGATTTCTGGGGTGACGAACTCACCAGTGGGGCGGCCGAGAGCTCTGACGGCAAGGCCGTATACGTGCAGGTGGGGCTCGCGGGCGGTCCGGAGCAGGCGGTTGGGGCGGTGTCGGCCGTTCGGGACATCGTGGCCCGAACACCGGTCCCGCAAGGAGTGCAGGCCTTTGTCACCGGGCCGTCGGCGATTGCCGCGGACGTGGGCGAGAGCGGAAATCGAACCGTCATCCTCATCACGGCCGTCAGCATCGCCGTGATCTTGGTGCTGCTGCTGCTGGTGTACCGCTCAGTTGTCAGCGTGATGGTCTTGCTGGCGTCGGTCGGGATACTGCTGCTGGCCGCCCGGGGGGTCGTTGCGTTCCTGGGCCAGGCCGAGGTGGTCGGGCTGACCACCTTCGCGGTCAATCTGCTGGTCGCGTTGTGCATTGCGGCCGGAACCGACTACGGGATCTTTTTCATCGGCCGATATCAGGAAGCACGTCAAGCCGGCGAAGACAGAGTGACCGCCTTCTACACCACCTACCGCGGAACCGCGAAGGTCGTGCTGGCTTCCGGCCTGACGACCGCCGGAGCGCTGTACTGCCTGAGCTTCACCCGGCTGCCCTTCTTCACGGCCTTAGCCCTCCCCTGTGCTGTGGGGGTCCTGATCTCACTTTCGGTGGCGCTCACGCTGTTTCCGGCGGTGCTTGCGCTCGGCAGTCGGTTCGGGGTGTTCGATCCCAAGCGCGATCTGCGGGTTCGGGGTTGGCGCCGGGTCGGTACCGCGGTGGTGCGCTGGCCCGCACCGATTCTGGTTGCGACGCTGGCGGTCACGCTTCTGGGGCTGTTGACGCTGTCGGGATTCAAACCCAGTTACAACGATCAGCAGTATCTTCCCGACGATATTCCGGCCAACGAGGGGATCGCCGCGGCGGCCCGCCATTTCCCGCAATCGGCGATGATGACGCCGGAAATACTGTTGATCGAGACCGATCGTGACCTACGAAACTCCGCCGATTTTCTGGTGCTGAACAAACTCGCCAAAGCCGTCCTGGCGGTACCGGGAATTTCCACCGTGCAAAGCGTGACCCGGCCCGAGGGAAAACCGATCGAGCACGCGACCATTCCGTACATGCTGAGCACGCAGCAAGCCGGTCAGCAGCAATTCATGCAGTTTCAGCAGCTGCGGATGGACGACCTGCTCGAGCAAGCCGACATGCTGGCCGAGATGATCGGAATCATGCAGAACATGTACGCCCTGATGGAGCAAATGGTCAACACGACGCACTCCATGGTCGGCACGACACATGAGATGCGCGACGTGACGGTGGAGTTGCGCGACAACGTCGCCAATTTCGAGGACTTCTGGCGGCCTATCCGCAACTACTTCTACTGGGAACCGCACTGCTACGACATTCCGATCTGCTTTTCGCTTCGAAGCATTTTCGATGTGCTCGACGGTGTCGACCAACTCACCGAGAAGCTCGACCAGCTGGTGCTCAATCTCGACCAATTGGACGCATTGCTGCCGCAAATCCTGGTCCAGTTCCCGGAAATGATCGCGATCATGCAGAGCATGCGCACCATGATGCTGACGATGCACAGCACCATGTCGGGGGTGTTCGGTCAGATGGACACCGCCAACGACAACCCGACCGCCATGGGTAAGGCCTTTGACGCAGCCCAGAACGACGAATCGTTCTGGATTCCGCCGGAGATCTTCGAAAACGACGACTTCAAACGCGTCATGGACATCTTCTTGTCGCCGGACGGGACCGCCGCCCGCATGCTCATCATGCAGAAAGGCGACCCGGCCTCACGCGACGGGATCTCGATGGTCGACAAGATCACGACCGCGGCCGAGGAAGCACTCAAAGGCACACCGCTGGAAGGTTCGCCGATCTATCTCACCGGAACCGCGGCGATGACCAAAGACATGGTTGTGGGCTCGGAATACGACCTTTTGATCGCGGTGGTCGCGGCAATCTGCCTGATTTTCAGCGTCATGCTGATCATGACGCGCAGCCTCGTGGCAGCCATCGTGATCGTCGGGACGGTATCGGTGTCACTGGGCGCGGCCTTCGGGGTCTCGGTGCTGGTCTGGCAGTACCTGCTCGGGACCCAAATCCACTGGGCCGTACTGGTCATGGCGGTCATCACCATCTTGGCGGTTGGCACGGATTACAACCTGCTGCTGGTCTCGCGAATCAAGGACGAGTTGGGTGCCGGTATCAACACGGCCATCATCCGGGCGATGGGCGGGACCGGGAAGGTGGTCACGACCGCAGGTCTGGTTTTCGCCGCAACCATGGGATCGATGGTGGTCAGCGACCTACGCAGCATCGGTCAGGTGGGCACGACCATCGCGCTGGGGCTGCTGTTCGACACCCTGGTCGTGCGTGCGCTCATGGTGCCGTCGATCGCCGCATTGCTGGGGAGATGGTTCTGGTGGCCGACCAACGTGCGCCCCCGCCCCGCTAGCGCGTTGCTCCGACCCACCGGCCCCCGCCCGTTGGTACGCGCACTACTGCACAGCCCGCAGCAGTAGTCAGCGAGTCCAGCGGAACGGCGCCGAAAATGTGGGAAGCATCAGCATCGTGGCATAGCACGGTAGCGGCCGGAGCAGCCGCCCCGCCGGCGCCTGCACCGGCGGGGCGGTGAAGGCCGCATGAAGTCGCAGACCCCACGCCGTCCCTTCATTGCGCGGACCATCCGCAGACTCTCGGTCGTCATCATCCTGGCATGGGCGGCGCTGGCCCTGCTGGTGACATTCGCGGTGCCGTCGCTGGAGCAGGTGGGACGCGAACAGTCCGTCCCGATGAGCCCCAAGGATGCGCCGTCGGTGCAGGCCATGACGCGCATGGGCGAGGTGTTCGGCGAATCCGATTCGGACAGTTTGGCGATGATCGTGCTGGAGGGGCAACAGCCCCTCGCCGACGACGCTCGGACCTACTACGACGAGCTGGTCCGTGCGTTGCTCGACGACCCGCAACACGTCGCACACGTGCAGGACCTGTGGGGCGATCGACTCACCGCCGCAGGCGCCCAGAGTCCCGACGGGCACGCCGTGTATGTGCAGCTGAACTTGGTCGGCGATCAGGGCTCGTCGCTGGCGCAGCAATCGGTCGCGGCGGTGCGCGACATCGTCGATCGGATGCCTCCGCCGCCCGGCATCGACGTCTATGTGACCGGCGGCGCGCCGCTGCTGGCAGACATGACACACAGCGGGGAACGCTCCATCCTGAAGATGACGCTGATCGGCGCGCTGATCATCTTCACGGTGCTGATGATCGTCTATCGGTCGATCCTCACCGTTGTTGCGTTGTTGATCACGGTCGGTATCGAAGTGTTCTCGGCCCGCGGGATTGTCGCTTTTCTTGGCGACAACGATCTTTTCCTGCTCTCCACGTTCGCCATCAATCTCCTGGTGGCCCTGGCGATGGCAGCGGGCACCGATTACGGGATCTTCTTCTTCGGGCGATACCAAGAGGCCCGGCAGGCCGGTGAGGATCGGGAAACAGCTTTCTACACCACCTACCGCGGGGTGGCTCCGGTCGTCCTGGGGTCCGGATTGACGATAACCGGCGCTCTGCTGTGCCTGAGCTTCACCCGGATGCCGATCTTCCAGACGATCGGCTTGCCGTGCGCCGTCGGCATGCTCGTCGCGATGGGTGTCGCGCTGACGCTCGTTCCGGCGGTGCTGACCATCGGGAGCCGCCTCGGATTGTTCGACCCCACCCGCGTCATCGGGGTTCGTCGATGGCGCCGGATCGGAACAGCGATCGTGCGCTGGCCCGGTCCCATCTTCGTCGCCACGTTGGCGGTCACCCTCGTCGGTCTGATCGCGCTTCCCGGCTACCAGACCAGCTACGACGACCGCCGTTACATTCCTGACGACGTCCCCGCCAACGTCGGCTACGACGCCGCCGATCGGCACTTTTCGCAGGCGCGAATGATGCCCGATATCTTGATGATCGAGTCCGACCACGACATGCGCAATCCGGCGGACTTCATCATCCTTCACAAACTGGCAAAAGCCATCTTCAAGGTTCAGGGAATATCGCGTGTGCAAGGCATCACCAGACCGGAGGGCACGCCGATCGAACGCACCTCTATCCCGTTCCTGATCAGCATGCAGAACGCCAGCCAGCAGCAAATGATGGAGTTCATGCAGGACCGAGTCGACGACATGTTCGAGCAGACGAAGATGTTGGCGAGACAGATCGAGATATCGGAACGCATGTACGAGATCCAGAAGCAGATCACCGATGTCACACTGAATTCCATCGCGCTGACCAAGGACGTCAGGGTTGTGATGGAGGATCTGCGGGACAACGTCGCGAACTTCGACGACTTCTTCCGGCCGATACGCAACTACCTGTACTGGGAGCCGCACTGCTACAACATCCCGATCTGCTGGTCACTGCGGAACGTCTTCGACGCACTCGACGGGATTGATCAGCTCACCGAAAAGGTACAGGTCCTCGAAGTCGATCTGGACACGCTGGCCGAAATATTGCCAAAGCTGCTCGAGCAGATGCCTCGGATCATCACCATCATGAAAACGATGCGGGACATGCTGTTGACAATGCACAGCACTATGGCCGGATCCTTCGCCACGCTCGAAGACTCGAATCAGGACGCGATGGCCATGGGGCAGGCGTACGACGCGGCCAACAACGACGATTCCTTCTACCTGCCGCCGGAAGTCTTCGAGAACCCGGACTTTCAGCGCGCGATGAGCTCATTTCTGTCCCCGGACGGAAGAGCCGCCCGATTCATCATCTCCCACAAGGGCAACCCCGGTTCGCCCGAGGGTATAGCGAGTGTCGATCAGATCAAGTTGGCGGCCGAAGAGGCGCTCAAGACGACGCCGCTGCGTGGCGCCAGTATCTACATGGCCGGCACCGCCTCGACTTTCCAGGACTTCAGCGAAGGCTCGAAATACGATCTGTTGATCGCCGCGGTCAGCGCGCTCTGCCTGATCCTGGTGATCATCTTGATCATCACCCGAAGCCTGGTGGCCTCCATGGTGATCGTGGGTACGGTGGCACTTTCCCTGGGCTCGTCGTTCGGGCTCTCGGTGCTGATCTGGCAGTACATCTTCGGTATTCAGTTGCATTGGATGGTTCTTCCGATGGCCGTCATCGTGCTGTTGGGTGTGGGCTCGGATTACAACCTGCTGCTGGTGTCCCGGATGAAAGAGGAGGTCGGCGCCGGGATCAACACCGGCATCATCCGGGCAATGGGTGGCACCGGCAAGGTTGTGACGAACGCGGGCCTGGTATTCGCGTTCACGATGGCCGCAATGGTGTTCAGCGATCTGCAGGTGATCGGTCAGGTCGGTACCACCATCGGCATCGGTCTGCTGATCGACACTTTGGTCGTGCGCTCGTTTTTGACCCCGTCGATCGCCGCGCTGATCGGGCGCTGGTTCTGGTGGCCGCTGATCGTTCGTCCACGTCCGGCCAGCCAAATGCTCCGGCCGGTCGGACCGCGACCGGTGGTGCGCGCTCTGCTGCTACCCAGCGACCAGCGAGATGACGGGGTCCCGGAACAGGCACGGCCGTTCGAACCCTAGGGCGTAAGGGCTTGGCGGCCAGGGACGACCAACGATCAGGGCCACCAGGGACAGCCAACGATCAGGGCCACCAGGGACGGCCAACGATCTAGATGGCTAAGACCGCCCGATGACGCGCACACCCATCGCGTTCGTTTCGTAGATGCACAGGTTGTCGACCCAGAATGCACCGTTGAACACCACGAGGACCCCGCGGGCCTCCCTTGTCACGGAGATGATCTCGACTTCGCTTCGGGTTCGTCCGTTGGTCGGCACGACCTGGCCACGGAACTTCCAGTTGAACGTCTGACCGACGGCGACCGGTTCGAACTCGCCTCCTCCGTCGCCCAAGCCGGCCAGCCGAACCGCAGAGCGGGCCGCTTGCTGCATGGCCTCGAGCCCCAATGACCCCGGCTGGACCGGATCCTGGAAGAAGTGGGCTTTGAAGAACCAAGCTTCGGGCGCCACGTCGTACTCGGCGACCAAGCGCCCGAGCCCGGCTTCTCCCCCGCCGGGCCAGAAACAGACCCGGTCGATCACCTGCAGCCGCCCGTGCGCTAGTCCCGGGGCGCCGGAGAGCTCGGCGGCACTGTATGGCAGAGCAACCGGTGCCGGCTCCTCCAGTGCTTCCAGCGCACCCGGTTTGACCCGCAGACCGACCTGATTCTCGAGTGCCCGCGGGCTGAAGAAGCCGAAGGCCGTCTTCATCGTCATGACGATGTGCTCGTCCTGGGTACAGACGACGTCGAAGAAGACGATGGTCGAGCCGCCGCCTTCGGCGTACCGCGACAGACTCGAAGTCACCCGCAGGGTGCCGACCCGGGCCGGCTCACGCAACACCACGTCGGTACCGTCCAGGTTCCGGAACACCACGTCATCGGCGCGATTGGCGGCGAAACCCATATACGAGGATAGCCAACCACAGGGCTGCAACAGGATCTCGATGAGCACCGACAGCGGCACCGCACCGGAGCTGGCGTCCTCGAAATACCATTCGCCGGCAGGGACGTCGTACTCGGCGACGACCGTGCCCCCGTCAGTCGGAACCCCTGGTGGGCAATCGATACTCACGATGCGCGACACGAAATGATAGGGCTCGTCAGGTAGCCGCGGCGCCCGACGAGTGCCGTCGAACGGGGCGTACAGGGTGCCGAACGCGTCGGAGGGCTTACCGCGTGCGCAGGCCAGCAACGCACCATGATCACCACGGACGTCTCTGCCGTTCTCCAATACCCGGGCGGGCCCGGGTGCCACCGGCATCGGCCAGTCCGGGACGAGACGGATCCCGAATCGGCGGCAGTGAAAGACTTTGAAACCGTCACTGCGACACAGCAAGGCGGCGTACACCGTCGGGGTCGGGCCATCGACGATCTCTTCGATGAAGACCTCGTAGTCGAGGTTGTGGTCCCAGTCGGGAATCACCTGCCCGCGGCAGACGAAGCGCGCCATCTCATCCGGGATCGGTTCGAAGCGCCAGCCGTCGCGTTCGATGGTGAATCCGTAGGCGGCCATGGCGAACGACAGCGCCTGGGTTGCCGCATCGGCCATCAGGGTTCCGGGCATGCAGGGGTCGTTCTTGAAGTGTCCGTCGTAGAACCAGGCATCGGTGGGCACCGCTGCCGTCGCACGCAGATAGCCCCGGCCCCACGGCCCGCCCTCAGGGTCGAACTCGGCGACCTCGTCGAGTAGCCGCAGCCGTCCGCCGGGCGTCGACGGCGTGCGGGTGTGTGCCGCGGCCCGCTCGAAACCGGGGCCGAAGCAGGCGAACGCATGACCTTGGGTGAACGCGTCGACATCGTGGCGGTCGAAGGAGCGCTTCGTCGTCACGCAGGGCGGCTCATCGCGGCGGGCGCCCTCGCACGCGGAGTCCGACGCCGCATCCCACAACACCCCATCAGACTCGGCGAGTTCGTCGTCGGAGAAGAAGCCTGCCTGGCCATTTCGCACCGAGATCATCAACCGATCGCCGATGTAGCAGTCGTAGTGGAAAAAGAACAGCCGGGTTTCGCCGGTTTTGGCGTGGCCGTCGATATGGATGTCGTAGCGCAGGGTGTCCCCGCCCTTGGGCAGTTCGCCCATGAACGTCAGGTCACAGCCCAGCAGCCGGTAGACCCGCTGGCTGCGGTTGGTGAAGTCGGCGCCCAGCCACGACGCGAGCAGCAGATCGGCCTGGCCGGACTCGATCACCACACCGGGCGACATCCGACCGTTGTGCATATACCAGGAATCCGCGACGACATCGGTCTCGGTGACGATCCGGCCCGTTCCCATCGACCCGGGCTCGCCGTCGATGCTCATCACCCGGTCGGCGAACAGCAAAGGGGGTTCGGGCATCCGCACCAAGCGTGGGTACTGGTCCAGCTCGGCGAACAGCGGCCCGAAGACTTCGGAAATATTACCGCCGGCGAGGATCTCGAGTTGCGCGCGGTTGTACAGCGGCTCGTCGGGTTGCGGTGCGCCCGGGCCTGGCTTCTCCTGCGGAGTTCTCGGTGGAGGCACCGGCACCGGAGTGGGCCGGTGGGTCGTCGGCGCGGGTGTGCCCGTCTGGCTGGACGCAGCGGGTGGCGCCGGGGGCGCCTGTCTCGGCGGCTCCGCTTGATCGGGGGCCGGGGTTACCGGTGCCGCGGTGCTGGTGCCCGGGGTCGCAGACGGCAGCGCCGAACGCCGGCCGGTGGCCAGGGCCAGCAGGTCCCCACGCATCTTCAAGAACGATGCGTGCGCTTCTGCCTGCCGTTCGACAAAGAGAGACTGGGCCTCACTCACCGAGGCGATCAGGCTGAGGGCGACAGCGGTTCGGTCACTCACCCGCTCTGGCGTGCCGGCGTTCGAGTCGACCGTGCTCGTGATCGTCGCAGTCCGAGCCGGAACGAGTTCGGCTTGAGAGAAATTGAGCGGCGCGGGGCATTCGGGTGCCGGCGGCATCATCTGAACGCTTGCCGGGTCCAATGCTGGCATCGATGCCTTCCCATCCTCAGGCGTGGCGGGGGCCTGCTCCTCGAGCACCGACACGACATCGGGCCAATGAGCGGGCAGCGTGATGGTGCGTGAATTTTCCGGCCTCGCCGACGCTGATCGCTGCTCGCTGAGCAGCTGCATGCGGGCATCGACGGCTTCGACGTCCACCGCCAGTCCATGCACCCACAGCTTGTTCACGGATTCCGACAGAGCGCGAAGTCCCCGACGTTCCTGTGCATCCAGTGCTACGACCAGATGCTGGCGGTCCCCGAGGATTTTCGGGATCGCACCGGCCAGGATGCCGCGAGGCCCGTGCTCGACGAAGATCCGCACACCGTCCTCCCAGGCTTGGAGCACGGTCGCGGGAAAGTCGATCGGCTCGACAGCCTGCTGGGTGATCGCTTCGGCGGCGGCTTCTCTGGTGGGTGTGTAGGCCCGGTTGCCGGCGTTGGTGTAGAACCGCACTCCCGGTGTCTCGTGGGTCGCGCGAGTATGAATACGGCGCCAGGTGTCGGCGAACGGTGCCATGGCGCTGCAGTGGATGACCATGTCCAAGCCGAGTGGCATCGCACTGGCGCCGTCGATCGCAGCGATCACGCGTCGGCATGCGTCGGGTTCGCCGCCGATGACACAGTCGTCGGGTGCCTGAACGATGGTCATGTAGGCCCGGGGCTCGGCGGCCAGCGCAGTCTCGATCGCGACCCTCGGCGCGGTGATTCGCCAGCACTCCCACGGCGCGGGCTGGTCTCCCAGACCCCAATCCGCCGCGGCGACGCGACAGCTGCCGGTGAGCTGGTCACCGTACATGCCGGAGGCTTCGATCTCGTCGAGCATCGGCTCGAGGTCGCGCCACACCCCGAACGCCAACATGGAGTTCGTCTCTCCCGACGACAGGCCGATGGCTGCGCTCGGTGTCAGGCCGAGAACCGTACGGGAGAACTCCGCGTGAGTCTGACAGACCAGGGCGCAACCGGTGAGCTGTGCACGCGGGTCCAGCGTCTCGATGCCGTCGCCGTACATAGCCCGCGCCAGGTCGCCGACCCCGGAAAGGCGCGCAGCCAGCGCGTCGCCAAGCTCCGGCCATGCCAGGAGCAGATCTCGGCCGGCACCTGGGTAGGCCGCGGCCGCGCCGGTGAACATGAACGCCAGTTCTCCGGCGATCGGAGCTTCGGCGAACGCGATGCCGGGACCGGCGGGTGTCTCACCGGCTTCCAGTCGGTCCCGGGCTGAACTCCTCAACGTGTCCAGCGTGGACGGGGCGTCAGCCACCAGCGAGCACCGCACCGGTCCGCCACCGCCAGGTTCGTGGCGTGCCAGCCGGTCTAGCAGGTCTGCCCTGCTCGCGGCGGCGTAGCGTTCGGTGACGGGGACCACGCCGAGGGCCAAGGGTTCGGGGGTTCCGTCCACCGCCACCGAGATGGTGTCGGTTCGGCCGCCGAGGGACGCCAGCCGGATTGTGGAGCGACTGCGCCCGGGCGCCGGTTGCGCCCCGGTGTGGTCGACCCGCACCCGTGAACGCAACGCCGCCACGGTGGCGGCCACCTCCATGGCCGCGCTGGCGGCGTGGGTACGCCCGAACCGTTGCGCGGAGATGTTCTCGCCCAGATCATCGGTGGCCGCCGTGGCACTTTCGAGGACGGCGAGGATTTCGTCACCGGCGGCTTCGGCATCGGCGCGCCGTTTGAGGACGAACGCCACCGCGGCGTCACCGTGTGGTGTGCCGGCGTCGGATGCCAGTGCGTCTGCGGCCTGCTCGTGTGCCGGCTCGCAGCACATGTCGACGGCACCGGCGACCACGGTGTCGAGTTCACCTCGGCGAAGCGCGCGGGCGCCGATCTGCAACGCGGTGATACCGGACAGTTCCTCACTGGAGACGGTGAATCCGAATCCCCGGAAGTTGCGTTGTGCGTGGATGCGGTTGGCGGGGATGTTGGGCATGGTTCCGACGACGCCGTCGGCGGTCAGCTGTGGTGCCGCCTCGGTGTTGGCGGCCAGCCAGGTGTCGTCGTCGGCGTGCAGCACCCGCAGCCGCTGTCGCGCGATGGTGGCGTCGCACCCCATCCCGATGAACACCCCGGTGCGCTCGGTTTCGGTGTTTGTCCCCTCCAGTGCCTGGGCGGCGGCCGCCAGCATCGCGGTCTGCTGGCTGAGGCTGGCCTTGAGCTCGCTCGGGGGGAAGCCGAGCCCGGCGAGCTTGAGCTCGACCGCGTCGAGCGGGGTGGGCTGCGCCGGGCGATCCAACACCCGGCGCCGGAACGATTCTGCGTCTTTCGCGTCGCCGGTGAAGACGCCGATCCCGCAGATCGCCACCTCGCCCTCCGGCGGAGACGGGTGCCTGGTGGGACGGTGGGACGGCACGTAGGTCTCGACGATCAGGTGTGCATTGTTTCCGCCGAACCCGAAGTTGCTGACCGCAGCGCGCTTGACCGCTCCCTCCCACGAGGAGGCGGTGGTGGCCAACGTGAACGGGGTGTCCGTCAGCGCCGGGGTCGGTTTATCGCACAGGACCGGCGGAATCGTCGATGTCTGCATGGCCGAGAGCACGTTCACCAGGCTCGCGGCCCCCGACACGGTGATCGTATGGCCCAGATTGCCCTTGAGGGCGCCGAGTTTCAGCGGCACGTCCCCGTAGGCGGCGAGGATGCTCTCGAGCTCGGTGGCGTCGCCCAGCACGGTTCCGGTGGCATGACAGTCGACATAGTCGATGTCCGCCGGCGTGAGCCCGGCCTGCTCCAGCGCCGCCAACATGGCCTGTTTCTGCCCGGAGACTGCCGGGGCCAGGAAGCCGCTCTGGCGCCCGTCGTTGGACAGCCCGATGCCGCTGATCACGCCCAGAATCCGGTCACCGCACCGTTCGGCGTCCTCGAGTCGCTTCAACGCGACCAGTGCCGCGCCCGCCGAAGGAACCAGGCCGTCGGCGTCGGCGTGAAAAGGTCGAGACCGACCCGACGGGCTCAGCGCCTGCAGCGAGGTGAAACCCAAGTGTAGAAACAGGTCGTCGGCGCCGTTGACGCCGCCGGCGAGCATCACCTCGGCGGTCCCGTCGTGCAGGGCGTCGCAGGCGAGCTTGATGGCGTAGAGCGACGACGCGCATGCCGCGTCGAGGGCGAAGACCGGTCCGGACATCTGCATGGCCTCGGCAACCAGTTGCACCGGCAGCCCCGACGAAAACCGGTTCCGCGGGTCCACCGGGTGCATTTCGTCTACGTCGGCACCGTCTCGGCCTTCGTTCCAGAAGCCCTCCACGAAAGCGGTGTTCAGCGTGCTGGGATAGGACAGGTTCCCGACTATGAGACCCGTTCCCGGCGCTGCGGAGGCACCGGACAACGCCCGGTGCACGCATCGGGTGAGCCAGTGTGCAATCGGATCGAGCCGCTCGAAACCGGTGATGCGCGAAGCGATTCCCGCCAGCTCGGGGGCCGACGCTAGGTGCAGGGTGCGTTCGACGTAGCCGCCGGTGGCCGAGGCCACCCGCAGCCCGGGTTTCTGGCTGTTTTCGAGCAGCTGCGGATCCACTCCGCGCCAGGCATCGCGCGGGGTGGGAGTGAGCAGGCAACGTCGACCCTTGGTCGCCTCGAACAATTCCTCCGGGGTGGTCGCGCCGGGCAGCAGGCAGCTTCTCCCGATAATGGCGACCGGCTCGAAATCGCTCACGCCGAGGTATCCGCCGCCGTGCCTGCGACATAGAATTCCACGCCGGCAAGCTCGGCGACCGGCGCACCGTCTGCGGTCTCGATCACGATGTCATAGTCGACCTGTTTGTCGCTGACGGGGTGCGCGGCGATGCGACAACGCATGGTGCCGCCGCCACCGGGTTCCTGGTGGAGCACCGCGTGTCCGACCCGCACCGGGAGCACCAGCGGGTGTCCCTGTGTACAGGCCCACAGGATGCACAGCTGCAGTCCGCCATCGACCATCGCGGGGTCGAACGTCCAGGTTCCGTCCGGCCACCCCAGCTCGTTCAGACCTTTGACAGTGGCTGTGCCGCCGGCGGATCCGATGACGCCGAGGCTTTCGATCGACGCGAAACGCGGTCCGTGGAACAGCGGGCCCGAGTAGGCCTCACCGATACTCATCGGCCAGGGTGAGCCCGAGATCTCGGGAATCGTCGCGGCCGGAGTACCCGGGGCGGTGCCGTGCTCGGTGTCCACGACGGCGCGGTAACGCTTGCGTCCCTCGCAGTCGAGGACGGTGACGACGTAGGACGACCCCGAGGGCTCGAGATCGAGCGTGAGATCCTGATGCTCACATGTCGCGAACGTGACCCCGGACAGCACCTGGAAGTCCCGCACGACCGGGCGTGCGTCGGCCACCAGTCCTCGTGTCGCGCGCAGCATCGCATCGAGCACGATGACAACCGGGATCACTACCCGACCCCGAACCTGATGGTCGGTCAGCATCGGCAGTGTCTCGGTCGACACGTCCCATTCCAGTCGCGCCGCCACCAGACGGGGGTCGGCCGGCGCCGCGACTACGACCGCGGTAGCTGAAGAACAACGTAACGCGTTCTCGGCGAAGAACTGTGCCCCTTCGTCGATCGGGATGACACCCACGCCGGCTTCGAGGAACCGGCTCTTGAGAGTCGCATCGACCATCCCGCCGTCCCACGGGCCCCAACCAAATGCGCGGACCACGCAGTCGTCGCCCCGCCGCCCAGCCTCACGTGCCGCGATCGCTTCCAGCACCGCGTTGGCGGCTGCGTACGCGCACTGTCCCGGATTCCCGGCTCGCGCGGCAATGGACGAAAACAGCGAGATGAACCGCAGCTCATCCGAGGACGTGGCCTCCAGCAGCGCCTCCGCGCCGACGACCTTGGTCCTGAACACCTTGAGGAACTGGTCGTCGTCGAGATCCTCCAGGCGCTTGTCGGCAAGGACACCGGCGCCGTGGACGACGCCGACGATGGGCCCGAAGTTGTGCCGCA
This sequence comes from uncultured Mycobacterium sp., assembly GCA_964562545.1. GTDB lineage: Bacteria > Actinomycetota > Actinomycetes > Mycobacteriales > Mycobacteriaceae > Mycobacterium. The sequence goes on from CAZLTV010000002.1 coordinate 109,041, forward strand.
CCTCGTCCAGAACACGTCGCAGCTCTGCGGTGTCGTTGATGTCGGTCGCGAAGTGCCTCGCGTCGGTACCCTGCTTTTCCGCAGTGGACAGGGTGGCGCGCACTTCCCGCTCGGCCATCAGCTTCTCGGCCTGCGCCCGTGCCTGGGGTAGGCCCATCTGCTCTCCGCGGGTGCGGGCCGACGCCGCCAGTGCCGTGGCGATCTCGGCGACGGTGTCGCCGAGAGGCTGATCCTGCCCCGCCTCGTGCAGCGGTGTGCGGCCCAGCAGCGCGAGCTTGAGGCCGTGGTGTCGAGCCAGCGCCAGAGCCGACTGCGCTGTCACGCCACGCCCACCGCCCGTGACCACGACCACTCCGCCCGCGGGGACGCTGATGGTCTCCCCCGCCGGCGAGGTATCGACTTCGTCGAGCACCAGCCGGGTGCCGTCGTCACGCAGTGCCACCTCCACTCCGCTTCCTCCGGCGAGCAGCTCGGAGGTCAGGCGTTCCGCATCGAGGGTGTCGATGTCGATCGCCCGCACCGAGGCGTTGGGCCACTCCAGCGCGGCGGTCTTCACCAGGCTCGCCACCCCAACCGGCAGGGCGTCGGCGAAGCGGGCGCCGGTCGACTGCACGGTGACGAAGAACCGTGTATGCGCGTCGCTCTTGGCGACGCTGCGGGCGGCATGGAATGCGCGAAGGTGCATCTCGACACAGTCCTCGGCCGAGCTTGCCGCCGCCAACGGTGCCAGGCAGATGACGGCGCTCGCCTCCTCGGGGACCTCGTCGACCACGCGGGCCTTGATCTCGTGTGAGGTCATCACCCGTTCGAGCGCCGCGGCGAACACCGGGTCCTCACGGGTGATGAAAACCTCGCCGTCGCGCAGACCTGCCATCGTCAGACCGCTGGGCGGCACCGCTCGCAATCTCGCCTCGGTGCAGCGTAGGCCCGCCGGCGGCGGTGACGCTGGAGGCGGTGGCGCCGCGTGCCCGGGTTGTTCGGCAACCGCCGTCGCCGTCACGCCGGAGATGGTGGTGACGACGTCTTGGAGGGTGCGTAGTCCGGCGAGTTCGGAGGCGGGGATTTCGGGTGCGCCGGGGAATCGGGCTTGTAGGGCGGCGAGGATTTCGACTTGTTTGATGGAGTCGATGCCGAGTTCGGCTTCCATTTCCATGTCGAGTCCGAGCATGTCGGCGGGGTAGCCGGTTTTTTGGGAGACGATGTCGAGGACGGCCTCCGCGGCTGATTCGCCGGGTTGGGCGGCCGGTGATGGTGGGTTTGCTGATGTGGCAGCGGTGGCCTGTGCTGGTGCCTGGCTCGGCTCGGGCACGGGACGGGGCTGTGACGTCGCGACCCGCTCGGGATTCTGGACGGATGTGTGCACAGGCGCTTCCGGGGCTACCAGCGCGGCAACCGGCGCCGGGCGGGACATTTCGCTGACAGCTCCGTGATTGCCCACGATCTCGGCCATCATCTGCGTGGACATATCCAAGAATGCTTGGTGGCTTTGGGTGACCGTATTCAGATACCGCTGGTGCTGTACTGCGGTTTCCTTCTGGAGGCGGTCGATGATGCTCCAGGCGTCGGCGCGGAACGGTTCCGCGGGCGCCGCCGTCGGCTCCGCAGCGTGGTGGTGCTGAGCCGACGGTGTGGCCACGGCATGATCGTTGCGCTGGACTGCCGGCGCGGGCTGGGGCCGATAACCAGCCGGCGTCGCGCCATTGCTGTGTTCGACGGCCACGCCATTGTGATGCCCGACCGCAGGGGTGGGCTGGGTTCTAGCGGCCGCTGGCGGCGCGGCCATGCGCTGCAGTACCGGCTCTGGTTGAGGTTCGGTAAGCGGCGAGGCCGCGTTGTGTCCATTCACGCGTGTCCGTTTCGGCTTGATTGTCAATTGTCCGTCGGCAGGCGGATAGGGCTTGCCCAGGTTTGCGCCACCCACCTTGACCGCATGCGGCGGTGCTGGGGCATGCTTTTCCGGCTCGTCGTAGTCATCGAAGAGCGCGACCAGGTCAAGCGCTACGCCATCGGCAGCCAGCGTTGCGAGCCCCCGATGCCAGCCCCGAAGCCCCTGGGCCCTCGGATCATCAAGGCCCACGGCGAGATGCGGGGTCGATTCCAGGATCTGCCCGACCAACCTGGTCAGCACGCGCCCGGGCCCGACCTCGATGAACCTGGTGACCCCGGCACGGGCCATCGCCTCGATCATTTCGCGGAACCGCACAGGTTGGGCCACCTGATCACCCAACTGACCGGCGGGAGACTCACCGTATGGCTGCGCCGTGGTGTTCGCGTACACAGGGAACCGTGGTTGCCCGAGCTCCAGGGTCTTCAGGTAGTCGGTGAACGGTGCCGAACTCGCGGCCACGACCGGCGAATGGAACGCCGAGGCCACCGGCAGACGTACGGAGGACCAGCCTGCCGATTTCGCCGCACCTTCTGCCCAGGCGATATCCGCGGCATGGCCGGCCAACACGACCTGCCGGGGCGCATTGTCGTTGGCGATGACCAGTGCCCCGGCGTGCTGCGGGTCGGAATCGAGCAGCGACCGAACGTCGTCGGCGCCAGCGGTGATCGCCAGCATCGCACCGTCTTGGCCCCGCCCCGCCTGCGCCATCAACGTGCCGCGGGTGCGGGCCGCCTCGACGAGTCGATCGCTGGGCAGCACACCGGCCGCTGCCAGGGCGGTGACCTCTCCGAAGCTGTGGCCTGCGGCGGCGTCAGCGGTAATCCCCAGAACACCGAGCAGCGCGAGCTGCGCGCTGCTCGTGGCGGCGATGGCGGGCTGGGCGTTCTCCATCGCGGTGAGCCTTGCTTTCTGGGCATCCGAGGATTCCGCGTCGAAAGCGGGCTCCGGAAACACGACACGGTGCAGATCGGCCAGATCGCCTTCGAGCTCATCCCACACCGCTATCGCCTGCGGAAAGGTGAGTGCGAGGTCGGCACCCATCCCGACGTATTGGCTGCCCTGTCCGGAGAAGAGGAAAGCGGTCTTGCCTTCGCGTGCCGGACCGACACCGACCGCGATATTAGGATCTTTGAGCTGGCCGGCAGTGCCCTCGCGCAACGCGTCGCCAAGGCGCTCGGCAAGGTTTTCCAGCGATGCCGTGTCCGTGGCCACAATGCCTGCTCGGGCATGCTGTGAGGCATCGAAGGAGTGGGCAGCATCGAACGCGATCCGCGCCAGGCTCTCACCGGAGCGCACCGCGGAAACGATCTCGGCCGCCCGCTTCCCCAATTCGGCCTCGGAAGCCGCGCTGAGCACCACGAGTTCGCTGGGTAGTGCGCGCACCCGCTTAGCGCGGTTGCTGCCGCGATACTCCTCGAGTGTGACGTGGAAGTTGCTGCCACCGAACCCGAAGGAGCTGACGGCCGCACGCCGCGGCTGATCACCGGTGCGTACCCAGGGTCGGGTCTGCGCATTGATGTAGAAGGGTGTCTCGGCCAATCCCAGTGCCTGATTCGGGCGATCCACCTTGATGGTGCCTGGAAGTGTTGAATGTTGCAGAGCCAAAATCGTTTTGATAAGACCGGCGGCGCCCGCGGCCGCCTTGGTGTGCCCGATCTGTGATTTCACCGATCCGAGTGCGCACCGCGCTGTGCTGTCGGTGAACACCGATTTGAGCCCGGCGAACTCGGCGACGTCACCGGCCTTCGTTGCAGTGCCGTGGGCTTCCAGGAGTTCAACGGTCGAGGGCGCATAACCGGCGTTGTCGTAGGCGCGGCGCAGGGCCTTGGCTTGCCCACCGGAGCGCGGTGCGTACACGCTCGAGGCTCGTCCGTCTGAGGAGGAACCCAGTCCACGAATGACGGCATGGATGGTATCCCCGTCGCGCTCTGCATCACTGAGCCGTTTGAGCGCCAGCATGCCCACGCCCTCGCCGATGATGGTGCCGTCGGCGGAATCCGAGAAGGGTCGGCAGTCACCTGTTTGAGAAAACGCCGGCGTCTTGGAGAAACACATGTACATCATCACGTCGTTGAGGGCGTCGACGCCTCCGGTCAGCACCATGTCTGATTCGTGGAGGTAGAGCCTGTGCAGCGCAGTCTGCAGGGCTGACAGCGAGCTAGCGCAAGCCGCATCGACGACGAAGTTACTTCCGCCCAGATCGAGCCGGTTGGCGACGCGTCCGGCTACCACATTTCCGAGCAGGCCGGGAAATGTGCTCTCCTGCCATTCTGGATAATGGTCGGCGATATCGCGGCAGATCTCATCCGCCTCATCCTCCGTCAGGCCGTTTTCCAGCAGTGCTTTCCGCCAGATCGGCCGCTGCATCCGGGACCCCATCTGTACGACGAGTTCGGTGGTCGAGGCAACTCCGAGTACGATGTCCACGCGGTCGAGATCTACCTCTCTGCCTCCCCGTATTGCCTCGTCAAGCACCTTTCTGGCGGCGATGAGGGCGAGTATCTGCGCGGAATCGGTGGAAGGTAACGCGTTTGGCGGGAGGCCGAATCGCATCGGATCGAACAGCACCTTGTCGATGAAACCGCCACGCTTGCAGTAGGTCCTGTCGTGGGCCTTGGGATCCGGGTCGAAGTAGTCGTCGATCAACCAGTGCGAGGGGGGCACGTCGCTGATCGCGTCACGACCACCGGTCACCGTGCGCCAGTAGCCATCTAGCCCCGGCTCCCCGGGATAGATGGCTGTCATGGCTACGACAGCTACCGGGGTTGCCGTGGCGTGCGACCTCTGGTCGGTCATATAAACCTCGTTATCCGACGGGGGATGTGGATGAAGTCATCCGAGGGGGCGTGGCCGGAAGTTGAATGCCGAAGCGGGCATCCCGACGCCGGTGACGCGCAACTGTCCGGCCCGTGTCACCGTTGCGGCTCCCTCGAGCAGGTTGAGGGCGATCTGGCGCACCGTGCGCGCTTGCACCGGCTCGAGGAAAGTGCCCCGGACCCATTCGTTGAATGCGCCCATCGCTGGGCCGCACCAGATCTGGTAGTCGGCGCGCCGTGCCGTGTGGCCGTCGCGCGCCCACTGGGAGCCCATGAACAGGTACCAGCGAAAAACCAGCGCCATGCGGTGCCTGGGGTCCGCCCGCGCACGTTCTACCTGGCTTGGATCGTTCATCAAAAAGTATGCTTCGGTCTCTGCCCAGATGTCATCGACGCTGCGTCCAAGTACCGTCTTCTCGAGGTTGACCAGTTCGTCGGGCGGGGCTTGCTCGAAAGAGGTGTAGCGGCGATAGAACTCACCGAGCCGGTGGCCACGTTGGGCGAACATCGTGCCCCGTTTGAGCACTTGCACGGTCACACCCATTTCGAACATGTCTGAAGCGGGTGCCATCGCCACGTCAGTAGGCTCGGCGAGGGCTAGCAGGTCTCGGGCATCGGGCGACAGGCCGCTTTCCACCGCTGACTGATTGATCGAACCGGTCAGCACGTAGGCAGCGCCTGCGGCGAACGCCGCAGCCAGGGCTGCCGGTGTTCCGAGTCCGCCGGCCGCCCCGACGCGTGGCAACACGGGATAGTCGTGCTCAGCGGCGATGCTGTCACGGAGGCTGATCAGGCGTGGAAGCAGCACCGTCAGCGCGCGATTATCGGTGTGCCCGCCGGAATCGGCCTCAGCGGTGATGTCTTCTGCTATCGGGATTCTGCCCGCGAGTTGGGCTTCCTCTGGCGTAAGCCGGCCCTCGGCGACCAGTGTGCGCAGCATCACCTCGGGTGCCGGTGAGAGGAAGTGCCGTGCGACCTCTTCGCGAGACACTTTGGCGAAAACGCGCCCGGCTCGAACGATCTGGCCGTGCGCATTCTGGTGCAAGCCCTTTGCCGCGTAGAACACGATAGCCGGGGTGAGCCGCATGAATGCAGATGTCGACACGTAGCGAACGCCATAGCGAGCAAAGAGTTCGACGGTTTCCATCTCGAGCCGCTGGTTGTGGACGTTGTGAATGAGGTTGGCGCCCCAGCCGCCGGAGTCGCGGCCGAGGGCTTGTTGTATCTCTCGAATTCCGGCCTCAATGAGATCCAATTCCAGCCCGGCGCTGCCGAAGAAAGCCATCGCGCCGGCACGTACGCCTTCGATTGTCATGTGTGGGGTTGCGATGCCGCGCGCCATTTCGCCGATGACGTAAGGGAATCGCACACCGTGGGTCGCGGTGAAGCTGCGTTCGCCGAGCCATTCTGGGTATATCGGAGGCAGCACGGCGAGGACTTCGTGGCGCATTATGTCTGGTGTAAGCAGCCCGGCGTCGTCGAGGAGGACGGCGCGTGGCCCACGCACCGACTCCACTATTGCCACTGGCCTCCGAATCGCCTCGAGCGCCTCGGAAACGTCCGAAACATCGAGCAATGTCGTCGAGGCGACGTCCGTGTGATCGGACGCAGTCAGGGATCCCCGCACGGTGAGCGACTCTAACCGTTAGATTCACGCGAGAATCGGTTTTCGTCCGCACGGGCCAAAAGTTAGCGATCTCCACAATCGGAAATCTGGGCGCCATCGCCGCAGTAAAGAGATGTGACAGTGAGAAATCGCTCTCGGGGTAGCAAACTTGAGCCGCTCGACCTTCGGGCTTGGGCCCGTGGGTTGAATGTGCTGATCACGATGGCGACGACCGCACCGTCGGCGGTGCTGCTTGACGGCCAGCGGCTATTTAGAGGCGGGCAGATGGACAAGCCGCACCAGTCCGGCGGGAACTGCTTTGCTTTTCAACAAATTTCAGTCGGCAGCTTTAGGTTCTGGGCCATGACGGCGCGTGGCGTGGTGTCCTGTCGACGCGATCTGGAAAATCTGTACTGACCTGCCGCCGGAGTGCCGCTCACGTCACGCGTCGATGATGGCAAAGCCGATACACCTCCCATAACCTTCAGACGCTCAGTAAACCGCGTTCGATAAATGCAATGGTTAATTCTGACGAAAACGCAAACAGGTCGATGGGGCTCGGTTGTAGCATGCCGCGTGGTGGTGTTTTCTGACAGACAAGGGTCTAGATGAACCAGGTCCGGGGGAAAAGTGGCGCAATAGCTGCAGCGTTGGTCTCGAGCGCGCTAGTGGTCGGAGCGCTCCAGGAACCACCGCCGGCCGAGGCGTCGTGCTTCTCGATCTTCGGTATCGGTAATGGCAACGGCTGTGCCAGTGGCCCCACCAACTACGCGATCGCCATTGGGGATGGTGCGGTTGCAGATGCGTCCACCGGATTCTTCAACGGTGCAATTGCCTTTGGGGACAACTCGTATGCCGTCTCTGCGGCGAGCCTATTCACCCTGGCCGCAGCACTCGGCGAAAACGCCACCGCCTCAACGCTGACCGGGCTGTTCTCAATGCTTGGCCAATTCGGTGCCGGCACCACGGCGACCATGGGCGGCCCCAACCTGGCTCTGGGCATCTCGAACGGCGTTGGGGCGCAATCCACCAGTGTCATGGGCGGCTTCAATCTGGCACTACAACTGGGTCCGGGAAATGTTTCGGTGCTGGGCGGCCCCAACATCGTCATCGGCGCATTCAACGGCAATGCGTCGCCGGCTTCCGGTAGCTCAGGTTCAGGCAACATTGTTGTGCAGCTCGGTCCCGGCGTCGCGTCGGCGATCGGCGTTCTCAACCTTGCGTTGGGGCTCTCGCCGTGGGGAACCGGCACGCCGTCGACCACGGCCGGCATCTTCGGCTCCCTCGGCCTCAACCTCTGGGGTGACAGTATCGTGACGGCGCAGACGATATTCGGAAGCGCTCTGAATATTCTGGGCAGCGGTGTGGTCCAAGCCGCCGGCTTGTTCGCGACCGCGGCAAATCTGTTCGGAAACGCCAACACGGTGACCGCGAGCTCGGGCACCGGAAGCCTTCTCAACGCGGCGTTCAGCCTGTTTGGGGACAACAACTCGGTGACGGCCGGTCCGGGCCCGCTCGCACTCGCGGGGGCGATCCTGCAAACCGGGGCGAATATCGTCCAGGCCGGTCCGGGGTTTGCCGTCGGCCCCTTCTTTCAGGCAGTGCGAGTCATGCTTTCTCCCCTGAACACTGCGTCCTACGTCGGGTTCCAATCGCTCGGTGCCATGGCATCTGAACTGTCGTCGGATGACGCAGCAGGTGCGCTGGCCGCAATTGCCTCCATGCCGGGTGAGGTTATCGAGGCGTTCCTCCACGGCTACGACCCCGACGGGCCGGACGGTCCGGCCAATCCCTGGGCAGGCCTGCTGTCGGTGAAAGACCCTGATTGCACGGGGAATTGTCACGACGGGGGGCCCCTCTACCAGCTGTTCGTCGAGGTCCCGGCGGCTATCGCAGCAGCGCTCGGGATAGGCGGCTGGGGCGGTCCGGAAGGTGCGGGTAGCGAGGCCACCGACCCAGTCGACACCGAATCGGCGTCCAGCGTGTCGGCAAGTGCGGCGATGAGCGCGGAGCCGCACCGCGGCGAGAACCCCGATGCCCAGGCATCGGATGCTGAGACGGTTGACTCCACCGATGAGACCGAAGACGTCGGCACCGAAGGAGTGGAGACTGTAGACGGCGATCCGATGACACCCAGGGCAGAGCAAGCGGATGTCGGTTCCGGACCCAGCCTCTCCCCCGTCCCTGAAGGTGACGATGACAACGTACTCGCCGAGGAGGCAGTTGTCGCCGAGGACGATGCTGCCGTTTTGGGTGACGGCGCAGCCGCGGACGACACCGTTGCCGACGAAGACGGTCTGCTCGATGACGAGGTCGCTGCCGAGGACGAATCAAACCTGGACTACGACGACGAAGTCGCAGACGAGTCGATCTTGGACTATGACGGCGACGGCGATGAATCCGATGACAGCACAGCGAGTTCCGACGATGACGGCGACGGCGATGCGCCCCAGGAAGCAGGCGCGGGCGGTCCTGCGCCAGCAGTGGCCACGTCGGCCGCCGACGACGGAACCGGAGACGGCTCCTCGGCCTCGCAAACCAACGACAAGACCAATTATCAAGGACGTCATCGACGCTGAGTTTCTCGGCTCAGGCTCTTGGTAGAGGAGAAGAGGATTTCGTGAGCGGCGGGTCGGGCCGACAGATTCCGAAAAGCACTGGAAGGGCACATAGTCCGTGTCCACAAGCGCGGCTGGGTTACGCCGAGGTGCCGGCGTGAGGGGAATAATCCTGGCCGGCGGATCTGGGACGCGCCTTCATCCGATCACCTTGGGTGTGTCCAAGCAGCTGATCCCCGTCTATGACAAGCCGATGGTGTACTACCCCTTGTCCACGCTGATGTTGGCAGGTATTCGGGACATCCTGGTGATCACCACACCGCAGGACGCGGACAGCTTTGAGCGCCTGCTCGGTGACGGATCGCGGTTCGGAGTGTCGATCACCTTCGCCCGACAGCCTTCCCCCGACGGGCTAGCCCAAGCATTCACCATCGGATCCGAATTCATCGGATCCAGCAGTGTTGCTCTCGTGCTCGGTGACAACCTGCTGTACGGACCCGGCATGGGTACACAGCTCAGGCAATACGGCGACGTCGCTGGCGGCGCAATCTTCGCCTATTGGGTAGCCGATCCCTCGGCGTATGGAGTGGTGGAGTTCGACGACGCCGGCCTAGTGGTCTCCCTGGAGGAGAAACCGAAACGGCCCAAGAGCAACTATGCGGTGCCTGGGCTGTACTTCTACGACAACGACGTGGTCGGCATTGCACAGAACCTAGCCCCGAGCGAGCGCGGCGAGTACGAGATCACCGACGTCAACCACGCCTATCTGCAGCAGAATCGGCTGAGGGTGCAGGTCCTGCCTCGAGGGACCGCATGGCTGGACACCGGAACCTTCGACCAGATGACCGACGCGGCAGACTTCGTCCGCACGATGGAACGGCGGACGGGTCTGAAAATCGGGGTACCCGAGGAAATCGGCTGGCGGCAAGGATTTCTCAGCGACGATGAACTCTGCGATCGGGCTACGCGGCTGGTCAAGTCCGGCTACGGTCGCTACCTGCTGGATCTGCTCGAAAGAGGTCTCTAGTGTCGAAGATCCTCGTCACCGGGGGCGCCGGCTTTATCGGGTCCAACTTCGTGCATCATGTCATCGCGCACACCGACTATTGCGTCACCGTGCTGGACAAACTCACGTATGCCGGCAACCGTGCGTCGCTATCGTGTCTGCCGGAACAGCGAGTTGACTTCGTCCATGGCGATGTCGCAGACGCCGAACTGGTCGACAGATTAGTCGCGGGCGTCGACGGGGTTGTGCATTACGCGGCGGAATCCCACAACGACCACTCGCTGGAGAACCCCGAACCCTTCCTGCATTCCAATGTGATTGCGACGTTCACACTTCTCGAAGCGGTCCGCAGGCACGGGGTCCGGCTGCACCATGTCTCGACCGACGAAGTCTATGGTGAATTGCCGTTGGACGACCCGGGCCGCTTCACCGAATTCAGCCCCTACAACCCATCGTCGCCGTATTCGTCGACGAAAGCTGGCAGCGACTTGTTGGTCCGAGCCTGGACCCGATCCTTCGGGGTCGCGGCAACCATTTCCAATTGCTCCAACAACTACGGTCCATATCAGCACGTCGAGAAGTTCATTCCACGCCAGATCACCAACATCCTGTGGGGAATCCGTCCCAAGCTTTACGGCAAGGGGGCTAATGTGCGCGACTGGATACACGCTGAGGACCATTCGTCGGCGGTGTTGCAGATCCTGGAAAAGGGTCGGATCGGCCAGACCTACCTGATCGGCGCCGACGGCGAACAGGACAACAAGACTGTCGTCGAGCTCATCCTGACCACCATGGGGCGCGAAGCCAGTGCCTACGACAACGTCGCAGACCGCACCGGTCACGATCTGCGCTACGCCATCGACCCCACGAAACTGCGCACCGAACTGGGCTGGCGGCCACGGTACAGCGATTTCGGGGAGGGGCTCGCCGCGACTATCGAGTGGTATCGCAGTCACGAGCAATGGTGGGCACCGGCCAAACACGCCACCGAAGCGTTCTATGCCAGGCTCGGCCAGTGACCCAGACCCTGCACGCCGTCAGCACGCCTGTTCCCGGACTGACGGTGTGGGAGCTACCCGTGCATGGTGACAACCGCGGCTGGTTCAAGGAGAACTGGCAGCGCGCAAAGATGGTGGCCGCCGGGCTCCCTGACTTCGGCCCGGTGCAGAACAACATCTCGTTCAATGAGTCGGTCGGTACCACGCGGGGTATCCATGCCGAACCGTGGGACAAGTTCGTCTCGGTGGCAACCGGGCGGATTTTCGGGGCCTGGGTCGACCTGCGCGCCGGCCCGTCCTTCGGCGCAGTGTTCACCACCGAACTCGATCCCTCACGCGCGGTCTTCGTTCCTCGTGGAGTCGGCAATGCGTTTCAGACGCTCGAGTCGAACACCGCCTATGTCTACCTCGTCAACGACCACTACTCCCCCGACGTCGTCTACCCCTCGGTGAATCCGGCTGATCGCGCCGTAAACATCCAATGGCCGATTCCGCTCGACCGCGCGGAGCTCTCGGAAAAAGACCGCTCCCAAACGGGTTTGAAAGACGTTGAACCGATTGCGCCGCGGCGCACCCTGATCCTCGGCGCCGGAGGACAACTGGGGCGGGCATTGGCCCAGGAGTACGCAGACGTCGGCCATGTTGAGTTCGCCGCACGCAGCGACTTCGACTTGACCTGCGGTGACCTTCATTCGGCCCGCCGCTGGCGAGACTACGACATGATCATCAACGCTGCGGCCTACACCGCCGTCGATATGGCTGAAACGCCCGACGGGCGGGTGGCGGCGTGGGCGGCGAACGTCACCGGGGTGGCCGAGTTGGCACGGGTCGCCGCGGACAACGGCTTGACGCTCGTGCATCTCTCCAGTGACTACGTGTTCGACGGCACAGCGACGCGGCCCTACCGTGAAGACGATGCGCTGGCTCCCCTTGGGGTCTACGGCCAGACCAAGGCTGCCGGCGATCGAATCGTCTCGACCATGCCCCGGCACTACATCGTGCGGACCTCGTGGGTGGTCGGTGATGGGCGCAACTTCGTGCAAACCATGTTGTCGCTGGGTGCCCGCGACATCGATCCCTCGGTGGTCGACGATCAGTTCGGGCGTTTGACGTTCACCTCCGAACTCGCGCGGGCGATCAGGCACCTCATCGACGTACGCGCCCCCTACGGGACCTACAACGTGACCGGGTCAGGGGCCGTCCGCTCCTGGGCCGACATCGCCCGGCGCACCTTTTCACTCGCCGGCCACGATCCGAACCGGGTGAGCCCGGTATCCACAGCGGAGTACTTCCGTACGGCCAAGGGGCCGGTAGCGCCGCGACCGGTCAGCAGCGTCTTGGATCTCGCCAAGATCGAGTCGACCGGGTTTGTCTCCGCCGATCCCGACGAGACGCTCGCGAACTACGTGTACTCGCACACTCGGCAGCCCATCACACCCTGACCACGACCGGCCACTACGCGCACCGCGCTATTGTGGGGGCGGCGCGGATGCCGGTTGGGGTACCAAAACGGAGTCTTCCGGGATCGGCGGAGCAGTGAGTTCGGCGGGTTGGTCCAGCGCCGGCAGCCCCACCGGTTCGGCCTCGATGAGCGGTTCAGAGGCCTCCCCGATGGGGGCGGCTTCGATGAGCTCGGGTACGGGTATGGCGAGTTCAGGGGCCGGTGTCACGGGCTCCAGAACTGTCTCGGCGACCGGCACTCGACCCGGTGGCGGTGATGCGGGCGCCGGACGCGTAAATGCCGCCGGCGTCTGGTCGGTGCTGCTCGCCGCCTCGTTCGTACTCGGCCCGGCCGGACCGAACTCCAACGCGAGCGCCGCCGATGCGGACGCCACGAACGTCACCATGCCTGCGGCCAGCATCGCCGCCGGCGCCACCATGCTAAAGCGGCGCGCCTTGCCAGGGGGCGGCGACTCACCGGAGACGCCGCGGGGGCGCCATCCGAGCTCGGCCACAGGCAAACAGGCCACCGCGGCGCCCCGGGCCAACGCCAGACCCGCCTCGGCGGGCGCGAATACGGGTAACGAAAGCGCATCCTGCAGCACCGGAGCCAAGCCATCGAGGTCTTCGGCGGACCCCACCAGCACAAGGGCCTCTGGCGCCGAATCGGCCTTGGCGAACACCGCGCCGAGCCAACTGGTCAGATCCTCCTCGGTGACCACGGCGCGGTTGAAAGCGGTCTGCACCGCCCCGCTATCGGTGTGTACCACCAACGCGATGAGCTGCCCGGGTTCGATGAGGCAGACCGCCGTCGTCGGGTAGCCCATCATCTCGGCGATGCCCCGGGCCAGCCCGTCGGTGGCCTCTGGCAGGCGCACCTCGACGACGTTGTCGAATCCCGAATCGCTTAGCGTCTTGAGCAGCAACGCGGCCTCGACGTCGGCGTCATCGCTCCACGTCACACCGACCGAACGCACCCGTCGGCCCCGGCTGGCGGCGGCGGCCTCGGCGCGCTGCAACGCAGCGGCTGCCCGGGCCGAGGCGGGCTCGGCCGCCCGACTGGCGGTACGCACCTCGAAGCCGTCGCCGGTAGACGGTTGCTCGCTGTCGGCAGAACCATCGACGAGAACGACCCCGATAGCAGACGGTGTCACCGACAAGCCCAGTACTGCGTCCACCAACCACTCCTTCGGGCGCCGACGCCGACCTCCCTGCCGGTCGTGCGACGCAATCTCGGTGACACTACCTGCCACCCCCAGCTGATTGCACACCTGTCAAACGGCCCAGGCGGGCACCTCTTTATTCGGCCAGGATCTGGGTGAGCATCTCCGGGGCGATGTTGGCGCCGGACAGAATCACCGCGCAGGGCCCCGGCGGCGCGGTGGCCTTGCGGTATCCGGCCAACGCCACCGCGCCGCTGGGCTCGGCGACGAGGTGGGCGCGAAACGCGAGCTCGCGCACGGCCGCACGGATTTCGGATTCCGAAACGGTGATCATCTCGTCGACCACATTTTGCAGGTGCGCGAACGTCAAATCCGACGGTTGTGAGCGCAGACCGTCGGCGATCGTGCGGTTGCGGTCGCTGATCGGCCAGTCGACCCGATGGCCCTTGACCAGCCCCTCGGTGGTGTCGGCGGCGAGTTCGGGCTCCACGCCGACGACCCTCGCCTGCGGGCACAGGGCTTTGATCGCGACGCCGATGCCCGATGCCAATCCCCCACCGCTGACCGGGATGAACACGTTTCGCACATCGGGCAGATCCGTGGCGATCTCCAGGCCGATCGTGCCTTGGCCGGCGATCACCGCGGGGTCGTCGAACGGCGGAATCATCACCGCGCCGGTCTCGTCGGCCACCTTCGCGGCGACGACCTCACGCTGGCCGGCGCCGCACAGCACCACCTGCGCTCCGCGCCGCTTCGTCGCGGCGATCTTGATCTCCGGGGTCTCTTCGGGCATCACGATGTGAGCAGGCAACCCGTACATCGCCGCGGCGTAGGCGACGGCCTGGGCGTGGTTGCCGCTGGAATAGGCGACGACGCCGCGGAGCGCCTCGGAGCCGGCAGCGATCAGCGCGCCGATCGCGTTGAACGCGCCGCGCACCTTGAACGCGCCGATGGGTTGCAGGCTTTCGGGTTTGATCCACAGCGGCCGGCCGGGGTCCCCCCAATCCGCCGCCAGCAGCGGCGTGCGCACCACATGGCCGGCCACCCGTTCGGCCGCCGCGCGGATCTCGTCGATGGTCACCAATTCCACGTGCCCAGTCTCGTCCACCGGGTCTCGATTTGGATACGCGGGTCAGCGCGTTTTCATCACCCGACCGTGTGCGCGTCCGGTTGCCCCGGTGCGCAGCCGATTCACCGGTACCGTCATCTCATGGGCCACCATCACGATCGCCGCCGCGAGGTCCCGCCGGGGATGGCGGAGCAGCTCGACTTGGCGTACGCCGGTTTGGCCTCCTTCGGGCATCGGCCATTCCTGACCGAATTGGATCAGCTGGAGGCTTGGCAGCCAGACGTCGCGATCGTAGGGGCGCCGTTCGACATCGCGACTACCAACCGGCCCGGGGCGCGGTTCGGTCCGCGGGCGATCCGTGCGACGGCCTACGAGCCCGGCACCTATCACATGGATCTCGGCCTGGAGATCTTCGACTGGCTCGAGGTGGTCGACTTCGGCGACGCGTACTGTCCGCACGGCCAGACCGAGGTATCGCACGCCAACATCCGCGAACGGGTCCACACGATCGCGTCCCGCGGCATTGTTCCGGTGATCCTGGGCGGCGACCATTCGATCACCTGGCCAGCGGCTACCGCGGTGGCCGATGTGCACGGCTACGGCAACGTCGGCATCGTGCACTTCGACGCGCACGCCGACACCGCAGACGAGATCGAGGGCAACCTGGCCTCCCACGGCACGCCGATGCGCCGGCTGATCGAATCCGGTGCGGTACCCGGTTCGCACTTCGTTCAGGTCGGGTTGCGGGGCTACTGGCCCCCGCAGGACACGTTCGAGTGGATGCTCGAGCAACGCATGACTTGGCACACGATGCAGGAGATCTGGGAGCGCGGGTTCAAAGCCGTGATGCGCGACGCGGTCAGCGAGGCGCTGGCCAAGGCCGACAAGCTCTACGTCTCGGTCGATATCGACGTGCTCGACCCCGCTCACGCGCCGGGCACCGGCACCCCGGAGCCCGGCGGCATCACCAGCGCCGATTTGTTACGAATGGTGCGTCAGCTCTGCTACGAACACGACGTCGCCGGCGTCGACGTGGTCGAGGTCGCACCGGCTTATGACCACGCGGAGCTGACGGTCAACGCCGCCCACCGGGTGGTGTTCGAGGCGCTCGCGGGTATGGCGGCCCGGCGCCGAGACGCCGCCGGCGGCGAGCCGGGCCAGCCCGCCCGTTCCTACCGCTGAATCAGCTCTTGGCGAGGGTGAACTGGCAGATGTCGGTGTACCCGCCGCGGAACAGGTCGGCACACCCCGTCAGGTACTTCATGTACCTGACGTAGACCTCGCGGGACTGGATCTGCACTGCGTCGTCCTCGCGTTTCTGCAGCGCCTCGGCCCAGATGTCCAGCGTCTTGGCGTAGTGCTCGCGCAGCCGCTGTTCGCGGGTGAGCCGGAATCCTGCCTTTTCAGCATGTTCGGCGACGGTCGTGGGCTTGGGCAGATCACCGCCCGGGAAGATTTCATCCATGATGAACTTCGAAAATCGCACCAGGCGCATCGTCAGCTTCAGGCCACGGTCGGCGAATTCCTGATCGGTGGGCTTGATGATGGTGTGCAGCAGCATCACGCCGTCGTCGGGCAGTACGTGATGGGCCATTTTGAAGAACTCGTCGTAGCGATCGCGTCCGAAATGCTCGAACGCCCCTATCGACACGATGCGGTCGACGGGCTCGTCGAACTGTTCCCAGCCGCGCAGCAGCACCTGCCCGGAGCGTGCCCCTCCGGCGGCGTCGAGGCGTTGCTGGACGTGGGCCTGCTGGTTGCGGCTCAGCGTGAGGCCGATGACGTTGACGTCATACTTCTGGAGGGCGCGTAGCAAAGTTGCACCCCACCCGCAGCCGATGTCGAGCAGCGTCATGCCGGGCTCGAGGCCGAGTTTTCCCAGCGACAGGTCGATCTTGGCGAGCTGCGCCTCCTCGAGCGTCATATCGTCGCGTTCGAAATACGCGCAGCTGTAGGTCTGAGTGGGGTCGAGAAACAGCTGGTAGAACTCATCGGACAGGTCGTAATGGGACTGGACGTCCTCGAAATGGGGCTTCAGGCCCCGGACATTGTCAGCAGTGTTGGGCACAGTGCACGCCTTTGAGAGTTTCTGGGTGGGTTGCGGTGTCGGCGCGGCCCCGCCGGGGTTGAGGGCCTGTCGCGTCGTCTGGGCAGGTGTTCGCACCGTACCGGAGAGGTGCCCCTCTAGTGAACCAGCGGTATGCGGCGACCGGCAAAGCCCGCTTGCTAACGTTCGCGTCAATCGGCACCGTGTCTTACGGACGAGTGTCATTTGCTGCCACGAGGTGCGGTCCGCGGCCCAGGGTGGGTGAGCCGCCCGCAACCGGGTACTCGAATCTGGCGCCTCTATCGTGGAGATGCACGCGTCGACACAGGTCACTGATCGCGGAAGGGAACACCTCATGACGACACCTGACCACAGCCCATTCGGTGACGCGCCGGAAGCTCCAGAAGCTGATGTGGCTGAACAACACACTCCTGTCGAGGGTTCTGACCAGGGTTCCTGGCCGGATGCGCAGCGGGTATCCGCCGACCGTGACTGGCAGGCCGACGAAGCCGACCTGATCGAGCAGTCCATCGAGGTGCCCGACGACGACGCTGATTTCGACCGCTGACCAGGCGCTAGGACGGGGTCCGAACGCGGTCATGACCGTGGGTCGTGGGGCTACCCTGGGGCGGTATGGGCCTGAAACCGGGCATCACAAAGGACAGCGTCGTCCGTGCCAACGGGATCGCACCGCCGGAGGTGGCGCTGTCGGACATCGATCTGGGCTCATGGGACTTCTGGGCCCTCAACGACGACATCCGTGAAGGTGCCTTCACGACATTGCGCCGCGAGGCCCCGGTTTCGTTTCATCGCTCCTACGTTGTCGACAGTGACAGTCCCGTCGCCGGGCACTGGGCGTTGACCCGCCACGAAGACGTCTTTTTCGCCAGCCGACATCCGGAACTGTTCAGTTCGGCCCAAGGCATCACGGTGGGTGACCAAGCACCTGAGCTTGCCGAATATTTCGGCTCGATGATCGCAATGGACGATCCACGGCACAGCCGTCTGCGCAACATTGTGCGCAGCGCCTTCACCCCGAAAGTGCTGGCTCTGATCGAAGGTTCGGTGCGGGTGCGGGCGGAGCGGCTTGTCGGGGACATGCTGGCCAGCCATCCCGACGGCAGGGGCGAGATCGTCTCGGAGCTGGCCGGGCCGCTGCCCCTGCAGATCATCTGCGACATGATGGGCATACCGGAGGCCGACCATCAGCGAATTTTCCACTGGACCAACGTGATCCTCGGGTTCGGTGACCCCGACATCGCCACCGACTTCGATGAGTTCGTCTCGGTGGCCATGGCGATCGGTCACTATGCCAGCGAACTCGCCGAGGTTCGCCGCGGTTCACCCGGCGACGACCTCACCACCGCGCTGGTACAGGCCGAACTCGATGGCGAGCGGCTGACCTCGGCGGAGGTGGCGTCGTTCTTCATCCTGCTGGTGGTAGCGGGAAATGAGACCACCCGAAACGCGATCAGCCACGGCGTACTGGCCTTGAGTCGGTATCCTGATCAGCGTCGACGATGGTGGTCGGACTTCGAAGGCCTGGCCCCGGCCGCGGTCGAGGAGATCGTGCGGTGGGCGTCGCCGGTGTCCTATATGAGGCGTACGGCGACCTGCGATGTCGAGTTGGGCGGGGTGCGCATCGCAGCGGGAGACAAAGTCACACTGTGGTATGGCTCGGCTAACCGCGACGAGTCGACATTCGCAGATCCGTGGACGTTCGACGTCAGCCGCACCCCCAACCCGCACCTCGGATTCGGCGGCGGAGGTGTGCACTTCTGCCTCGGCGCCAACTTGGCGCGCCGCGAGATCACCGTCGCGTTCGAGGAACTGCATCGGCGGATACCCGATGTCCGGGCTGTCGAGGAGCCAGACCGGCTGCAGTCTGCATTCATCCACGGCATCAAGAGCCTGCCGGTCTCGTGGTCTTGCGCGCGGTGACAGAACCTTCCGGGCGGCGGTCTTCCGGTGGTCTTCCGGCGCCGTGGCGGTCGGTGTGCCCGAACGGACTCACAGCGTGGCGGTGACCGGCCCGTTCTCGTTGCAGTACTTCTGCGGTGGGTTGCCCTTCAACGCGCAGCCACGCCCGGTGGCGGTGTAGGTCGTACCGGGCCGGTAGGGCTGGAAGAACACCTGCGCTGGCACGATTCCCGATCCCTGCGCACAACGGCCCGGACCGTCACCGCCCTGCATCTCGATGCACGCCACAGTCTGGAAGGTCACCGCGCCGTCGCAGGCGCCGGTGTCGACGGTGGCCGTCACCATGTCGACACCGGACACGTTCACCACCGTGGGTGCAGTGAGCGTGTAGGTGCACCCGCCTTGTTGCGGTCCCGGTTCTTGCTGTTCGGCGCCGGCCACCGCGGCCGAAGAACCGAACGCAAGAACGGCGACCGCCACCGACGCACAGGCGCGAAGCATCTCTGGATCGTATGTCACCGGAACGGCGAGGTGCCGGGAACGGCGGCATTCAATGCCACCCGCTCGCCGGCGCGACTACGAGGCTCCGAGGGCGGTCAGCATCCCTGCCGCTGAGCGAGGCCAACTGAACCGTTCGGCGCATTGACGTGCGCTGAGCCTGCGTTGCGGCTCCGGTCGGCTCATCACGGTGCTCACTGCGCGGGCAATCGCACGTCCGTCGTTGTCGGCGGTTGCTCCGCTGTCACGGGTCAGGATCTCGGCCAGCGCCGAGGTCCTTGACACCACCGCTGGGGTGCCGCACGCCAGCGCTTCGAGCGCTGCCAGTCCGAATGTCTCATGCGGGCCCGGCGCCAGGGCGATGTCGGCACTGGCCAGAATGCCCGCGACGGTGTCGCGGCACCCGACGTAGCCGAGGAAATCGACGGGCAGGCGGGCCGCCTGCCGCTGCAACCGGGCCCGTAGCGGGCCCTCCCCAACCATGACCAGTCTGGCGTCGACGCCCGCACACCTCAGCGCCGCCACGGTGTCGATGCTGCGCTGGGGGTGTTTCTCGACCGAGAGCCGCCCGCAGTGCACCAACAGCATTTGGTCGGGCGCTGCCCATCGGCCCCGGATCTCGGGTGAGCGTCGGCACGGATGGAACTGCTCCAGGTCGACTCCCAGGGGTACCGTCATCAGGTTTGTGGCCCTGATCCGGTCGAATTCTTCGCGGGCGAACGCCGTGGTGCAGACCACTGCGTCGTAGTTGGCCGCGGTACGACGGTTGGCCGCATCGGCGACGGCGCGCGCCAGCGGCGCCGGAAGCACCTGTCCGACAAGGCGGTCCAGCCGCTCGTGGGAGATCATCACGGTCGACACCCCATGGCGGCGGCCCCAGGGGCCCAGCGAGCGCAGGGTCAGACGGTCAGAGACCTCCAACGCGTCGGGCGCCAGGTCCTCGAGCAGCGTGGTTACCGGTTTCGGCAGCACTGCCCGGTACCCACCGGTGAACGGGATCAATCGGGCCGGCAACGAGATCCGCATGACGCCCGACGGCAGCCGAAGCTGTTCGGGGTGACGTCCGGGCACGATCAGGTGCACTGAATGGCCCGCAGCGCAGTATTCGGCCCCCAGACGGTCGACAGCCGTTCGCAGGCCGCCGGACCGGGGTCCGTAGAAGTTTGCCACCTGGACCACCCGCATGGCTGCATAACAGCCTGCTCGCATGTGCGCGGGCCAACGACAAGTCGGCGTGTTGCCGAACAGCTAGTGGCGTATCGGTGCTATCCCACGTAGGCGTCGAGCCAGCCCAGTCAGCACCGCCCATTATGCCGAATGCCGTGCTGCATATCACACCCAGGTGGACCGTCGTGAAGGGCGTTCGCCGATTTCATTGACACCCCCGGTTGTGACGGGTTCGATATCGGTGTGACCTATGACACGTCCTGCTGGACTGGTCGCTTGTCGGGCAACCGGGCGCTCGCCTCGCCCGAGCGGGGCGGGGCGCCGACATCGGGTTCGAATATCGCGAGAAATGGCATTGAGCAATAGGCGTATCTGCGGTTCCGCAGTTCGCCTCTGCGCATCGAGTGGATGGCGGGCGGATCACGGTGTGGAAGGACTACTGAGACATGGCAGCGCTGGTGAACAACGCTCCGCCATCGTGGCTGGCCGACTTCGCCGAGGCCGATACGTCCTGGGTGTTCGACGTGACAGGAATGGTGTGAGGAACAACAGATGCTGGATCTGAAGATCACCGGGGGCACCGTCGTTGACGGCACAGGGGCGCAACGCTATCGGGCCGATATCGGCGTCAAGGACGGTCGCATCGTCGAGGTGCGCCGACGCGGCGATGGCACCGATGATCGTGGCGGTCTGCAGGTTGCCGCGATTCAGGAGATCGACGCGACCGGGCGCATCGTGGCGCCCGGATTCGTCGACGTACACACTCACTACGACGGTCAGGTCAGCTGGGACGACACCCTCGTGCCGTCCAGCTTGCACGGGGTCACCACTGTGGTGAGTGGAAACTGCGGCGTGGGGTTCGCTCCGGTGCGTCCGGGCCGCGAACAATGGCTGATCGAACTCATGGAGGGTGTGGAGGACATCCCCGGGACAGCGCTGGCCGAAGGTATCAGCTGGCAGTGGGAGAGCTTTCCCGAATACCTGGATGCGATCGAGAAGCGCTCTTTAGCAGTCGATTATGGCAGTCAGATCGCCCATGGCGCGGTCCGCGGCTACGCGATGGGCGAACGCGGGGCCCGCAATGAGGAAGCCACTTCTGAAGACATTGCGGTGATGTCGCGCATCGTGCAGGAGGCCGTGGAGGCCGGAGCGTTGGGCTTCTCGTCCTCACGCACCGAAGCTCACCGGGCCGTGGACGGCGAACCTGTGCCAGGAACTTACGCCGCCGAGGCCGAGTTGTTCGGGCTGGGCAGAGCAATGGCCGCCGGAGGCCGCGCGGTGTTCGAGGTGTCCCCACAGGGCACCGTGGGCGAGAGCCCGGATGAAGCCGTCATGCGCGAGCTCGACTGGATGACCGAGCTGAGCGCCGAGATCGAAAGGCCGGTGTCCTTCACCATGGTCCAGACCAGCGGGGCCCCGGGACTGTGGCGGCGCCAGCTCGAACGTGCAGGCAAGGCGCTGGAAAATGGCATCGAAGTGTATGCCCAGTTCGCGGCCCGGCCGTTCGGCATGCTGTTCGGATTCCCCGGCTACCACGCATTTACCCACCGTCCCACCTACCGCAAGCTCAAGGCCGAGCTCGGTCACCAGGAACTGGCGCAACGTTTGGCTGAACCCGCCGTGCGTGCCGCGATTCTGTCCGAGGCCGATCTTCCCCCGCAACCGGTTCCGTTGTTCGACAGCCTGTTCGCGATGATCCAATACAGCACCGACCGGATCTTCCCGATCGGCAACCCACCCGACTACGAGCCGACCGCAGATCAGACAGTCGCCGCGATCGCCGAAACCCGCGGCCAGGACGCGTTGGCCGTGATGTATGACCTGATGCTGGAATCCGATGCGACCGCAATGCTGATGCTGCCGTTCTTCAACTATGCCGAGGGCAACCACGACGCCATCCACGAGATGATGACTCACCCCGCCGCCGTGTCGAGCCTGTCCGACGGTGGCGCACACTGCGGCCTGATCTGCGATGCCTCCTACCCCACCTTCCTGTTGACCCACTGGGCGCGCGACCGTAGCCGCGGACCCCGCTTCCCTCTCGAATATGTGGTGCGCAAACAGACTCTGGACACCGCCACGCTCTACGGACTCTCGGACCGCGGCGTGCTTGCAGTGGGAAAGAAAGCCGACGTCAATGTCATCGACATCGATGGACTGCAACTCGACGTCCCGCGAATGGTCTACGACCTCCCCGCCGGGGGCCGGCGGCTGGTGCAGGGTGCCGTCGGCTACGACGCGACCGTGGTCAGCGGGGTCGTCACCCGACGCCACGGCGTGGACACCGGTGCGCGCCCGGGCCGGCTGGTCCGCGGAGTCCGTTGAGACCGTCGAGGCCGTTGAGCGCGTTGAGCCGACTTAGCTGTTAGCCCAATTCATAGACACGCTTGGCGTTCTCGAAGGCAACCAAATCCACCACGCGTAGCGCATCCGCGGTGCTCCACTCGCCGGCGTCGACGAAATTCTGCAGCGCCGAGGCCATCCCGCTGCGCCACAGACGGGCTCCGAGATAGTGCAGTTCGGCGGGCCCGAATCCGTCTGAGGAGTACAGGATCTTGCGGAACGGGGCCATCTCGAGCAGTCGGGTGATGAACGCGGCCGAACGCGCACCCAGATAGTTGATCGACAACCCGCCGTCGAGGTAGACATTGTTGAACGCCTGCGCCAGGTACCCCGCTTCGCGCTCGTACGGATAGCAGTGCAGCAGCATCACCGGGGTATCACCGCTGTCGCGCAGGAAGTCCAGCAGGTGAATGGGATTGGCTGCGTACAGGTCGGCATCGCGGTCACCGAAGCCGACATGAAATTGCAGCGGCTTGCCCAGCCGCAGCGCGCGGTGCAAGCCGAACCGAAGAAGCACCCGATCGCGTAATCGGGTGCCGCCGGCGTCACGCCAGCGTGCGGCGGCGTCTGCGACTTCGGCCGGTGAAGGTTCGGATAGATCGCCGATGAAGCCTCCGCGGTAAGCCAGTACCGACTTCGTCGCCACCGCTGATCGGGCACGCCGGCACAGGATCTCGTCGAATGCCTCGGCGTAGTCGCCGGGCTGCGTTGCGGCCTGCTCGGCAACCGACTCCAGTCGGAGCACTTCGTGGGTGTGGCCCACCGACAGTGCGGCCAGCTCGTCAGGGCTTGCTACGCCTTCGGCGAAACCGGTGTCGATAAGCCAGTCGGACACACCGGCAGCCGCCAGGAAACTGCGCGCCAGCTCGGACTCGGAGACGTTGGCGCGCTGGGTCCAATAGGATTCTGGATCAGCGTGGCGCGCCAGGCCCAGTGCGGTCGCGCAGTGCGCACGCACGGCGAACCCGAGTTGAGTGTCAAAGGCGGAGTCGAAGGGCGCCAGCGCCTCGGTGTTGGCCTCGTTGAGGGCGTTTTCGAACCGGGTGCGGTCAACAGAGGTCAGCCAGCACCCGTGAACATGATGATCGACAAGCTGCACTGCCCCGACGTGCTCGCGCAGTGCCGACATTCACACGCTCCAGGCCAGCCGGAACTTCTCGGCCAGTTCGGCGGGTTCGAGGTCGGAATAGTTTTCGCTTTCATAGCGACGCACCGCGACAACGGCATCGACTACAGCGTCGCCGAGGATCCCGCGTATCTTGGCCGAGCCGTCGAGTGTGAGGAGCATTTCGGACTGATCGGTGCTCAGCAGCTTCAGATCTGTCTCGGCACGCTCGGCATCGGTCAACGATGCCGGGTCCACGGTGATCTCCGGCGGAACGGTGAGATCGTGCTCGATTCCGTCGAGGGCGAGCCCCAGAATCACCGCCGAAGCCAGATACGGGTTGGCCGACGGGTCCACGATCTTGACCTCGACGTTGGCGCCGTACGGATTGGCCGATCCCGCGGGCAGGAAGCGCACCGCGGCTTCTCGATTTTCGGTGCCCCAGCACACGTTGGCCCCGGCCCAGCTGCCGGGCTGCATGCGTAGCCCCGACAGAATCGATCCGCACAACACGCCCTGTGCATCGCTGAGCCCCGCCAGCACGCCGGCGACGGCAGCACACCCCTGTGCGGTCATCCCGGCGGGGCCGTCACCGCCGGAGAAAATCGGTTCGTCCTCGCGCAAGAGTGAGAAATGCTGGTGGGCACCGGATCCCACACTGCCGGCGAACGGCACGGGTGACAGACTTGCCCTCATACCGTATCTGCGGGCCACCCGGCCGATGATGATCCGCATCAGTGTCAACTGATCGGCGGCCTGCACCGGGGGCAGCGGGGTCAAAGAGATCTCGAACTGATTTGCTCCGTATTCGGGATGGAACTGGTCGATCGCAACCCCTGAGGCCGTGGCGGCAGCGGTGACGTCGCGGACGAACCCCTCGTGCTCCAGCACGCCTGCCAAACCGTATTGGGCCCACATGTGGGTCGGAAGTCGTGCTCCGTCGGGACCGACCAAGACGAACTCGATTTCATGGCCCACCATCGCCGTGTACCCGGCTTCTGCGAGCCGGCTGGTGACCGCTGCGAGAGCACCGCGCGTGCAATGCGGATCGGGTGTGCCGGATTGATCGAAGAACGATCCGGGGGCCCACGCCAAGCCGTCACCGAGGATGCGCAGCGCGCCCAGGTCGATGCGGACCCGCTGGTCGCCCACCACTCCGGTGGATTCGCCGAACACGATGCCGGCCTGGTC
Source organism: uncultured Mycobacterium sp. (assembly GCA_964562545.1). Taxonomy (GTDB): domain Bacteria; phylum Actinomycetota; class Actinomycetes; order Mycobacteriales; family Mycobacteriaceae; genus Mycobacterium. The sequence goes on from CAZLTV010000002.1 coordinate 133,856, forward strand.
GATGGCGAACACGTGCCACACCGGGCTGGCACCGAGGCCGGGTTCGGCGAACGAACTCATCCGGCGCAGCGGAACGGTCTTCGCGTGAATCAGGCCTGCCGGGTTGACGACGGTGCCGATCAGGGTGGCGACACCGTCGGATTCGAGTTGCGCGATAGCCGCGGCGGCGAGCGGTTTGGCTGCCATGTCGCCATTCATACCAGGCGTCATACGATTCGGTCCGGCAAACCTAGAGCGTGGCTCGCCAGTCGTGCCCGATAGCGAGGGGGCACAGCATGCAGCCCATGCTGACCTGCATCGGTGGCCATACCCCCGGATTCCGGGTCTGTCGACACACCATGCTCCCGTTGGTGCGAACGATCACGATTCGGGTGGCCCCCCGACTTGTGCTCCGTCCCAGTCTCGTTGCACAAGGAGCCGTCGCGCGATGCGTTCCAGCGCTATCTCGACCTCGGCGCGGTCTGGGCGTCCCTCGAATGCGGGTGAGGCGGCCAGCTTCTCCACGATCCTGCTCACCAGCGCCGCAGTCGCGGCATTAACCTGGGCTGCGCCGGAGTGGGTCAGCGACAGCTGGTCGGTGGATCGCGATGCGTAGCCATGCTCGACGAGACGGTCGAATGTCGGCTCGAGCACCTCGCGCGGAATCCTCAACCGTTCGGCAATCTCGGTTAACTCAGCCGATCCGAACACCTGGTTGTGCCGGTGGATTTGGATCAGCGCCCACAGCAGCGCGATATCGGATTCGCAGCCGTGGTGACCGGCGATGTTGCGCAAGCGAATATCTGGTGAGTGGCGCATCAACCGACCCACGGCCGTCTCGAGAATCTCCTCCGAGGTCTCGGTTTGCGGCATCCCGAAACCCTCACCGAGGTCCACCGCCGCGCCGGTGTCGACTTCCTGTAGTGGCACCTCCTTGAGTGTCAGTGCGACCAGGAAACCCACCAGAGCTACCGGCGCAGCGCACAGAAAGACCAAGCTCAGCGAGTCCGAATAGGCCTCGACAATAGGGGCGGCCACCTCAGGTGGCAGCCGATGAAGAAACTGCGGCGACTGCGCGGCTTCGGGAGGCGCTCCTGCGGAGCTCAGAGCTGCGCTGACACGCGATTCCAGAAAGTTGGCGAACAGCGAGCCGAAGATGGCCGCCCCGAACGAGCTGCCGATGGTCCGGAAGAACGTCACCCCGGAGGTGGCGACTCCCAGGTCGGAGAAGTTGGCGGTGCTCTGCACGATGAGTACGAGCACCTGCATGCACATACCGATTCCGGTGCCCAACACGAACAGATAGAGGCTTTGCTGCAGTACCGGCGTGCTGGCTTCCATCTGCGACAACAGCACGAAACCGAGCACCATGACCGCGGTGCCGACAACGGGAAACACCTTATAGCGACCGGTGCGGCTGACGAGCATTCCGCTGCCCATCGAGGTCAGCAGCAGCCCCCCGACCATGGGCAAGGTGCGTAGACCCGATTCGGTCGCCGACACACCGTCGACGAACTGCATGAACGTGGGCAGGAAGGTCAGCGCGCCGAGCATCGCGAAGCCGACGATGAACGCCAGTACGCAGCACACCGTGAACACCGGGTCGGCGAACAACCGGATCGGCAGCACCGGCTCGGTGGCGCGCAACTCGGCCCACACGAACAGGGCCAGCGCGACGGCTGAGCCGGCGAACAGGCCGATGATCATTGGCGAGGTCCACGGGTATGTGCTGCCGCCCCAGCTGGTCGCCAGGGTCAGGCCCGACGCGCTCAGCGCGATCAGCACGATGCCTGGATAGTCGATGGCGGGCCGGTCGCGGCGGGTCAGTGCGGGGATCGCGATGAGCGCGACCGCCAGCACCGCCACCGCGATGGGCACGTTGATCCAGAATGCCCAGCGCCAGCTCAGATGATCGGTGAAGTAGCCACCGAGAAGCGGACCGGCCACCGTCGTCACGCCGAACACTGCGCCGAGCGCGCCCTGGTAGCGGCCCCGATCGCGCAGCGGGATGACCTCCCCGATCAGCGCCATCGCGGTAACCATGATGGCGCCGCCACCTACCCCCTGAACAGCGCGCGAGGCGACGAGCATGGTCATCGAGTGGGCGATGCCGCACAGCACGGAGCCGATGAGGAAGAACACGATCGCGGCGGCGAACACTGCTTTTCGGCCGAACAGGTCGCCGAGTTTCCCGGCGATCGCGGTGACGATGGTCGAGGCCAGCAGGTAGCTGGTGACCACCCAGGCTTGGTGGCCGGCCCCACCGAGATCGGCCACGACGGTGGGCAGGGCGGTCGCCACGATGGTTTGGTCGAGCGCGGCCAGGAACATGCCCAGCACCACCGCGACGAAGATGATGTTGCGGCGCTGGGAGCTGACTCCGGCCGGTGATGCGCCCTGTGTCGGGGCCGCCGCGGTGGTGGCGGACATGGTTGTTTCTGCCTTTCTGCAGCCGTACGTGTCTCCCCGGATAGATCGTTAGACTATCTATAGGAGTTACGGGCCTAGGCAGGCATTGCCCCCATGGGTGGGGCGGGAAACGCTATTGCGGCGGGCGGGACACGCACTGCGACATGTAGATCTGTTCGCCCATCTTGCCCATCAGTTCGAGCTGGGTTTCGAGGTAATCGATGTGCAGTTCCTCGTCGGCCAGGATCTTCTCGAACAGGTTGGCCGAAGTGGCGTCGCCCTTCTCGCGGCACATCACGATCCCCGGTTTGAGGCGTGCGACGACCTCGTACTCGATGGCGAGGTCGGCTTCGAACTGCTCACGCAGGGTTTGACCGACGCGCAGCGAGAACAGCCGCTGATAATTCGGCAGGCCGTCGAGGATCAGGATTCGATCGGTGATCTCCTCGGCGTGAACCATTTCTTCGAATGACTCTTTGCGCGTGTGTTCGGCCAATTCGGTGAAGCCCCAATTGTCCTGCATTTTGGAATGCAGGAAATACTGGTTGATCGCCGTCAATTCGCTCGTCAATTGCTCGTTGAGCAATTTCAGAACATCGGGATCGCCTTGCATGACTGCTCCTAAACCACGTTGGGGCTGTATACGTGCGCTATCTGCACGGATGTGCGTGAGCGTCTCCCAATCTAGTGCACGGGGCCCCTCGGTCGCGCACCATTGTCCGTGTGGGGCGCATGTTTTCGGGGGCGGGCGATGGTTTGGCCGGGCTTGGCGGGCAGATCGGCGACGTAGCCTGGACTGGCTAGGCTAAGTAAGGATAGACTGGGCTAACTGTTCATGGCGGCATAGGCAGGTAAGGATTACCAATGAATGAGTACGATCTGCACTCATTCATTTTGGCCTGTGATTTCCAGGTCGACGACGTCGACCTGATGTGGGAATGGCTGAATAAACACCGTGACGGACTCTCCGAGATCGGGGCCCATCACGTGGTGCTTTACGAATCCATTTGGGAAACTCGCCGGGTGCTGGTGACCATTGGAATACGGCACGCCAAATCGATTCGTGACGTATTGCGTTCGCCGGCGATTTTCGAATGGTTCAACATTTCCGGTGCTGAAGATATCCCGCCGATCTTCGGCGGCGAAGTCGTCGAGAAGATCGACCTGTACGGGCCCAGTTCGCAGCGCCACGTCGGACGGGTCGTCGTCGGGGTGATGTCCTCGGTCGACGACGTCTCCGCGCTCATGGTCAAGATCCACGACGGTCTCGAACGCTTCAAACAGGGCGGCGTTCGCAAGATCTGGGTATACAGCGCATTCGACGACGGGCAGGAAGTGCTGATCCTGCAGGAGGTCGAGAATGAAGCCAGCGCACGCCAGTGGATCGAGCATCCCGACGCTGCTGCCGAATGGATGAGCCACGCCGGCATGGGGGCCTACCCGACCCGCTTCGTGGGCCGGTTCGCCCACCTGATGAGTGTCGACGAACAGGGCGGCTAGCGATGTTCGTCTGCCTGTGCACCGGAACCACGAGCCACGTGGTCGATGAGGTGGTGGCCAACGGGGCCAGAACATCGAAGGAGATCGCCGAGGCGTGTGGCGCCGGTGGCGACTGCGGCAGGTGCCGACGGACCCTGCGCGCGATCATCGCCGCTCATCAAGCCAATGGCTGTACGCACGAGAAGGTCAGCGGCTAGCTGCGATCGGGGCCGGATCGCCCCGTGAAGTCCGCCAGCGCTGAAGCGTTGGCCGCGCCGCCGAGGAGCGTCGAGAACTGCGCGTTCTCTAATTGGGTCGCCGCAGCGATTCCAGCCCGGAATGGTTCGCAGATGGTGCGCTTGACCGCCATCAGGCTCGGGATCGGGCGTGCGGCAAGGATCTCGGCATGCCGCCGGGCTTCGGCTAACACCTCGTCGGGCTCGCACACCTTCCACGCAATACCCATCCGCAGCGCCTCCTCGGCGTTAACCCATTCCGAGGACAGCAGCATCCAGGCGGCGTTCTGCCGGCCGACCAGCTGCGGCAACAGATAGGAGGAGGCCGCTTCAGGCGCCACTCCAAGGCTGGTAAACGGGCATTTCAGCCTCGCGGTCGACGACATGAACACTAGATCGGCGTAACCGAGAATAGTGGTGCCGATACCCACCCCGACACCGTTGACCGCACAGATCAACGGTTTGGGAAGGTCGGTAAGTGCGTCGATCATGGCCGTGAAGTGACTGCCCTTGTCGCTCATCTGAGGGTCGCTGATTCTGGCCTGCATCTCGTTGAGGTCGGCGCCCGCGCTGAACGCCCTTCCCGCACCGGTCAACACCACGACGGCGATCTCCGGATCGTCCGCGGCATCACGCAGCGCGGTCGCGGTGGCGTGGTAGAGCTCCTCGCTGAACGCGTTGAGGGCCTCGGGCCGATTCAGCACCAGGGTGCGAATCCGGCCGTCGTCTCTGATCCGCAGAGTCACGGCTGCAGCGTATCGGTCGCTACGAGTGGATCTTGCCGGAACGTCGCGGCTCCCCGGGGTCTGATAGCGACTTTCTTTGGCTGTCCCGATGCGGCCCGGGTCAAGATGGACGAGTGATCAAAGGCTTTGCGCTGGCTCCGGCAGTGCCGGACCCCGGCGCGGTCCTGCGTACCCTGCTCGGAGTTGTCGCCATCGCGGTGGCCGCCATGCACTGGGGCCCACCGGGGTCGGCGACCGCGGCGGCGGGGGCTGCCACCATCGCCGGAGCGGTCGCGCTTCAGGACAGCCCGCGCCGGCGTATCCCTCTGGTCGTCGGAACCTCGGTGGTGTTGGGTGTCGCAGTGGGGCTGGGCGCATCGGTGTCCGCGTTCTCCCCCGCCTTCGTCGCGGTGGCTGCGGCCTACTGCTTTGTTGCCGCGATGCCGTGGGCGTTGGGTGCCAACGCCGGACTGGTCGGTGCCGCCTCGGCCGCGTTGCTGGTGCTTGCTCCACCGCTGGCGCCGACCCTGTCGTCGACATTGGGGACTGCAGGGCTGGCGGTGGGCGGTGGGCTGGTCCAGGCGGGACTGATCGCCCTGTGGCCGCAGCGCCGATGGCGCGTGCAGCGCGCGGCCCTCGCGGTCGCGTACCGCTCGCTGGCGCGTGACGCGCGCACACTTGCCGACGGGCACGGCGACGGTGCGACCGGCGTGGACCCAGAATCTCTGATCGCACTGCGGGCAGTGTTCACGGCGGTCGACTGCCAGACCAGGCGGCGTTCGGCGGACTACCGCAATTTCTACGGGCTGCCCGAACGTATCGCGGCGACCTTGACCGATATCGCCGCCGACCGCACTGGCCGACCGCCTCGGGAGCTGTTGTCGGCAACAGCCGAGGTGTTGGGCGCCGTTGCCCAGACTCGACGTTCGGCCCGAGACGAGCTTCAGACGGCGATTGACCGCCTCGACCGCGCGGTGGCCGAGGCTCCCGACCCGCAATCGGTTGTAGTGGGGCGTCTGTCGGCACTTCTCCACGAGGCCGTTGCGGTGCGTTTGGGTGGTTTTCTGCCCTTCTCCGCGCAGTCGGTCCGGCTGAGGCACCCGGAGTGGCGTATGTCGCTGCATTCAGCGCTGGCGATGATGGCGGGCCATCTAAACCGGCACTCGCCGGTATTCCGGCATGCGGTACGCCTGAGTGTGGCGGTGGGGTTGGGCTGCGCCGCCGAACGCTATGCCGCAGTCCCGCACGGGTATTGGATTCCCTTGACCGTGCTGATGGTGTTACGGCCCGAGACCGCTCACACCTACACTCGCTGCGTCGGGCGAATCGCCGGTACGGCCGCCGGCCTGGCGATGGCCTCGGGGATGCTGGTGCTGCTCGATCCGAGCCCGGCGACCGCGGTGGTTCTGGCCATCATTTTCGTCGGAATCGCCTATGTGGCAGCGGGGTTCGGCTATCTGGTGTTGTCCGCAGCCCTTCCGGCGGCGGTGGTCTTTCTGATCGAAATGGACCGGGTCGGTGCCATGGCCGCCGACGGAAGGGTGTTCGCTGCACTTGCGGGCGGTGCGCTGGCCGTGTTGGCACACGTCGTGCTGCCCGACGATGCCCTGACCAGGCTTTCCCAGCGCGCCGGTGAACTACTCAAAACCGAGGTCGACTACGCGGCCGCGGTGATCAAGGCGTACGTTCACGAACTCGAGAATCCCACCGACGTCATGGCGGGTGCCTGGCAGCGCGCGTTTCGGGCCCGAGCCGCGTTCGAGGCCGCGGCCGGTGCGGCGCGACTGGACTCTTCCGGGCTGAGGCGATGGATGGGCTCGTACCGTACCGCGCTCAACGCCGTCACCGCTTCGTGCACGACACTGGAGTCCTCACTTCCCGACCGGCCGGGCGTGGCGTGGAACAGCGAGTTCGTCCTGGCGGTTGACGAATACGTCGAGTCGTTATGCGGAGATCCTCCGACCGCGGCAGCCCCGTGGACCGTCGACGACGTCGAGCTGCAGGCCGCCGACAAGCGGCTCCGTGGCGTGGTGCCCCGGCACGGGACTCACGAGGGCGCGGCCCGGGTGCTCGCGGCTGAAGTCGCGACGATCACCCGTAATGTGTCGGCGATTACCGCTATTCCCGCACCGATCGCGTCGGGATGAACAGCGGCAGATGATTGCTAGGAGGCTCTAGTGCCAAATTCACTCCACGTCAGTACGGACGGGTTACGGGTGGTATACGCCGACCTTACCGGCAGTGCGAACAGGGCAATTAGCGCCACGCCCACCAGTTGAGCGACAACTGCGAAACCGTCGGGAGGCGGGATCAACCATGCCGTGGAAATGGTTGCTAGGTTTGGTCAGGCATACCACCACCGCATGCAGGAGCATGCTCGGGCCACGCAACTGGCGGCAGCGACCTACTGCCCACTCGCACTGATATTGAGGGATGGAGTAGCGCGATCGCCGACCTCACCGCCGCAGCATCAGACTTCCGGCGAAGCGCAGCGAAGACATCGCCACGCTGGCGGGTTCGCTAGTCTGCAACGAGCCATCAGGTTCTTGACGAAACTTCACCTCCGGGCTCCTACGGATGAAGACGATCACCACGACAGCGAGGCCGATGGCAAGATAGCCCGCCAGCGTGACCTTGAGGACGGTCAGCCACACGCGAGCCGCCAAGGCTGCCCCGCCGCGCAGTGTGACGTTGCGCACGTCGACACGATGGCAATGCTACGGAGTGTTTGGGCAGTGCGAGTTGTTCGTTTCCAGCACCGCGGGTGCCCCGGTCTCAGGCCTCGGAAGGCACAGGTTGCGTCCGTGCGCCGGCACGGTCAATACGCCTTCGGCGAAAAGTTCCCTACCATTGGGTGTCATGACGGCGCCGAGCGATGACCCAGCTCGGCTTGGGTTGCCCGCGACTCTGGTCGAGGTTGCCGCCCACCGCCTGCGGGACGCGATCCTCAGCGGTGAGCTCGCCCCTGGCGAGAAGATCGTCGAAGAGCAGCTGTGTGCAACCTTCGGCTTCAGCAGGGCCCCGCTGCGCGAGGCGTTGCGGTTGCTCGCCCAGCAGGGGCTGGTCGAACATCTCCCCCGCCGAGGTTCCCGGGTGACCGAGTGGTCGCCGACCGACATTTTGCAGCTCTTCGGGCTTCGACACGCCCTCGAGCGTCATGCCATCGAATCGGCCCTGCCGCTGCAGGATTCGGACCATGCGCTTGAGCCGGTTCGCGTCGCGCTCGAACGGATGGACGTCGCGCGCGACGCCTTGGAACGCGATGACGCGCACCGCGCGTTTCATGCGGCCGTGGTCGGCTTGGCTCATAACCGCCAGCTCGACATCACCCTGGAGCCGATCCTGTTGAAACTGCAGCTGCCGATGGCCAAGAACCTGCGCGAAGAGGCTCGTCAGCGCGAGGTTGGTGACGGTATCGAGCGGCATAAGGCGATCCTGTCCGCACTGGAGAGCAACAACCCGGAGTCGGCCATCGCGGCGCTTCGCGACCATGGCCACCTGCATTATCTCGGCTTGGATGCCGACTCCCAGGGCAACTCCGAGTAGCAGCGCTTACACAAACGACACATCAGCGACCCAGGATCGCCATTATTCTGTCGACAATCGACAGTTATGGCCGATGATCTTCGTGGACCAACTATCGGGCCCTCCGTGGCCGAGATCCTGAACTCCCATGCCGGCGGCACCGGTTCGCCAACCAAAACTGCGGCACGGGTGGCCGACGCTATCGCGGCCCGCGGCGACGACGGCACCTGGTTGTCCACCGTCGCCCGCGAGCAGCTGATCGACGCCGCCGAGGCCATCGAGCGCAGACCGGGCGCGCGCACATTACCGCTCTACGGTGTGCCGTTCGGTGTCAAAGACAGCATCGACGTCGCCGGATACCCGACCACGCTGTCGTGCCCGGCCTATTCCTACGTCGCAACGGCCACGGCACCGGCGGTCCAGCGGCTTCTCGATGCCGGCGCCCTCTACGTCGGCAAGACCAACCTCGACCAATTCGCCACCGGGCTGAACGGCACTCGCACCCCCTACACCATTCCGCGCAGTGTCTATGGCGGTGAAATGATCTCGGGCGGGTCGAGTTCGGGATCGGCGCTGGCGGTGGCGCTCGGTCAAGTGCCCTTCGCGGTCGCCACCGATACGGCCGGATCGGGCCGCGTGCCAGCCGCTCTCAACGGAGTCGTCGGATTCAAGCCTTCGCGCGGCCTGATCAGCACCGTCGGGCTGGTGCCGGCCTGTAAATCACTCGACTGCTTGAGTGTGATGGCCGGTTCGATCGACGATGTCGACCGCGTCTTCACCGTGATGGCCGGTCGCGACGACGACGATCCCTGGTCACGTGACCGCGGGCCGCGCTTCGCCGGTGGCCCGATCAGGGTTGGTTTACCACCGGAATCCGATCTGGAGTTCTTCGGCGACGACGAAATGCGTCGGGCGCACCTGGGGTTTCGCACGCAGCTGGGCCGCACTACGACCGTCGTGGAGGTCCCACTCGAGCCGTTTCTGGCGGCCGGATCCCTGCTTTACCAAGGCCCTTGGGTCGCCGAGCGGCTCGTCGAGTTCGGCGATTTTCTTTCCGAGCAGCCTGATTCGATTCACCCGGTAGTGCGCGAAATTCTGCAGAGTGGATACAACTACACTGCGGTCGACGCATTCGCTGCGCTGCAAAAGCTGCAGGAACTCAAGGCCACCGTGGGCCGGCTCTGGCGCGACATGGATGTTCTCGTGCTGCCGACGATCGGTACGACGTTCACCGTCGAACAGGTGCTCGCTGCGCCGATCGACTGCAACACGATGCTGGGCCACTACACCCACTTCGGCAACCTACTCGACTTGCTCGGTGCGGCGGTGCCCCTGGGCACCACCGGAGACGGACGACCGTATAGCGCCATGGTGCTCGGGCCCGCTCTCGGTGACGACACCGTTCTGCAGGTCGCAGCACAGATTCTCGACGAACCGCGTGCCCTCCATCCCGGACCGCGAACCACTGCCACCACCGCTGTTGAGGAGCGTTCATGACTACTGTTGAGGTTCCCGCCGAGCCGTCACCGTTTCCGGTCGTTGCAGGAAAGACCGCGTTGATCGTCATCGACATGCAGCGAGACTTCCTGCTGCCCGGTGGTTTCGGTGAGAGTCTGGGCAACGATGTGGGCCAGCTGCTTAAGGTCGTCCCACCTCTGGCCGCGCTGATTGCCGCGGCGCGCGGGGCTGGCGTCCCGGTCATTCACACCAGGGAAGGGCACCAACCCGATCTCTCGGACTGCCCGCCGGCGAAACTGAGTCGCGGCGCCCCGTCGAAACGGATCGGCGACGAAGGCAAATACGGCCGCATCCTGATCCGCGGCCAATACGGCCACGACATCATCGACGAGTTAGCTCCGATCGACGGTGAGGTCGTCATCGACAAACCCGGCAAGGGCGCGTTCTACGCCACGGAGCTCTCCGAGGTGCTCACCGCCGCAGGTATCACCCAGTTGTTGGTCACCGGTGTCACCACCGAGGTGTGCGTGCACACCACAACCCGCGAGGCGAACGACCGTGGATACGAATGCCTGGTCGTATCCGATTGTGTCGGTTCGTATTTTCCGGAGTTCCAGCGAATCGGCCTGGAGATGATCAAGGCGCAAGGCGGCATTTTCGGTTGGGTGGCAGACAGCGCAGCCGTCATCCCCGCACTGAACCAACTCACCACATCCGCAGTCTGAAAGAGGATCCGATGAGCACCGACGTCACCAACGCGCCAGCCGAACCACCCGCCGCGAAGTCATTGTCGATCCCCTGGTGGACCCGGGGCGACACCAACGCCTTCTTCGGTCTTGGGTTCAACATCCTTGTCAACGTGTTGACCCTGACCGGGTTGATGATCGGCGTGATCGCCGTGCCCGCCGACGATGTGCTCGGCACGGTGTTACCGGCGCTGGGCGTGGCCCTAGTGCTGGGCAACCTTTACTACACATTTCTCGCGCGGCGGCTGGCCCGCCGGGAGAACAGATCCGATGTCACCGCACTGCCCTACGGCCCGAGTGTGCCGCACATGTTCATCGTCGTCTTCGTGGTGATGCTGCCCGTCTACCTTGCCACCGACGACCCGATACAGGCGTGGCAGGCCGGTTTGGCGTGGGCATTCCTGATCGGCGTGATCGTCATGATCGGCGCCTTCGTCGGCCCCTACATCCGCAAGCTCACGCCGCGCGCAGCGATGCTCGGCACGCTGGCCGGTATCTCCATCACGTTCATCGCGATGCGCCCGGCCGCCCAGATGTGGGAAGTCGCCTGGATCGGCATGCCGGTGTTGGCGATCATCCTGATCGGTTTCTTCACCAATGTGAAGTTGCCGGGAAACATTCCGATCGGATTGGTAGCGCTGTTGGTCGGCACCGCGATCGGCTGGGCGGGTGGCTACATGTCGGCGCCCGATGTGGGGCAGGCCGTCAGCGATATCGCGATAGGCATCCCCGATCTGCGCCTCGACATGCTCCTACGCGGACTCTCCGATCTCGCACCGTTGCTAGGCACGGCGATACCGCTTGGCGTCTACAACTTCACCGAGGCGATGAGCAACGTTGAGAGTGCTGCGGCGGCCGGCGACAGCTACAACCTGCGCAGCGTACTGCTCGCCGACGGCGCCGGCGCGGTGGTCGGATCGGCTTTCGGGTCGCCGTTCCCGCCGGCGGTCTATATCGGCCACCCCGGCTGGAAAGACGCCGGCGGTCGGGCCAGCTACTCACTGGCCAGTGGGGCGGTCATCGGAATCCTTTGTTTCGTCGGGCTGTTCGGGGTGTTGGCGGCACTGTTGCCGGTGCCCGCGATCGTTCCGATCCTGCTCTACATCGGTCTGCTGATCGGCGCCCAGGCATTCCAGGCTGTCCCGCGGCTGCATGCGGTTGCCGTCGTCGCCGCGCTGTTGCCCAACCTGGCCGAATGGGGGCGCGGCATGATCGACAACGCACTCAGCGCAGCCGGCACGTCGGCCGCCGAGGTGAGCGCCGAAGCTCTCAACGGTGCGGGTGTGGTCTACGAGGGGCTCAAGACGCTGGGTGAAGGGGCGGTTCTCGTCGGGCTGATCTTGGGCACGATGGTGACGTTCATCCTGGACAAGAAGTTCCACTACGCAGCGATCGCGTCGGTGGTTGGCGCGGCACTGTCGTTCATCGGTCTGATCCATGCGCCGGAGGTGTCGTGGGCGGCCAGCCCGCAGGTGTCCCTGGGCTATCTGCTCTTCGGCGTCGTCTGCGCGGTGTTCTACTTCCTGCCCGGAGCCAAGGAGCCGGTGACGCACCCCGACGAGGTCGACATCGTCGCAGGTCACTGATCCGCGATGAGCGTCACATCCGTAAGCGGGGGTGGCTGAGGTTACCCGCAATTTCGTGGACAGTTGTCTATGAAATTGTCTACGGTGTTCTGGTGCCCGCCCGCAGAAACAGCGTCGATCCGCGCGCCGAACGCGTCCGAACCCGCCTGCGGGCCGCGGCGTTCGCGCTCGCACACGAACGTCGCGTCGACGAGATCACTGTTGGCGATGTAGTCGGCAGGGCCGAGGTCAGCCGACAGGTGTTCTATCGGCACTACCGAGACCGCGACGATGCGGTCTCGGCCGCGATCACCCAGGCGTTCGATGCGGCCGTCGGCGCGATCGAGGCCACCGACCACGCCGACGCGCGGTCTCTGATCCGCGGACTCTTCGGTTTCGCCGACGACCACCGCGCGATGTATCGCAACATCGTGCCCAGCACCGTCACCCAGCATGCGGTCAATGCGTTTCGCGACGCCTTGCTGCCGGCCTGTGAACAAATCACGGCGCAAGGCATGGCCACCATTTCGACCGCCGTTACGGGCGCGACGCCGTTGCCCCCAGAGTCGGTCAGCCGGTTCCTCGTCGGCGGCTTCATGGAAGTCCTGCGCTCATGGATGGACGACGCCGAGGCGACGGATCTGACCGGACGGGTCAACGTCGCACTCGACACCGTCGATGCGCTGCTGGGCATCTCCACAGCTCAGAAAGGACCCCGCAATGGGTAGACACCACCGCCCCGACATCCACCTGGACACCGCCTCGCCGCGCAACCGCGCTGCGATACGCACCACAGCGCTCGCCCTGGCCGGCTTGATCGTTTTCGTCATTGCGATGGTCGCCAGCTACTCCGGGGCCTTCGCCAATCCCACGCTGCACCACATGAGCGTTGCGGCCACCGAGCCCATCGCCGACGGACTGCGCGGCCAGCCCGGGCTGGACATCCACCCCGTCGCCGATCCGCTGCAGGCTCGCCAACAGGTCCTGGACCGTCAGGTCGACACTGCGCTGACCGTCGCGCCCGAACAGGGCATGACCATCTATGTCGCCGGCGGCGGTGGCCGCAGCGTCGCGGCCGCTGCCGAGAAAGTCGGCCGGGCCGCCGCCGAGCGCGCCGAGCTGCCCGTGGTCGTCGAAGACGTCGCCCCGACCGCGGCGGCAAACCCGTCCGGCACGGTGGAGTTCTACGCGGTGATATTCCTATCCATCGGCGCATCCGTGGGCGCGGCGCTGCTGGGGCGGCTGATGGGCAGCGTGCGCACCCCGGCCACGCTGGGTCTGCGCACGTTGTCGCTCGCCGGCTTCTCGGCCGTGCTGGCGGGCGCGGTCACCGTGTATGTCGGACCGGTCCTCGGGGCGCTGACCGGGCACCCGGCGCAGGTGTTCGGAGTGCTGTGGCTCTACGCGATGGCCGTCGGCGGTGCGATCACCGGCGTCGCGGCGGTATTCGGCACGCTGGCATCGGTGGCGCTCGGCCTGTTCCTCGTGGTGGTCGGCAACGCAGCCGCCGCAGGGCCTGTTGGTCGGCCGCTGCTGTCGGGTTTCTATTCGACCCTCACCACCCTCGTGCCACAGGGATCTGGGGTGTCACTGCTGCGAAGCGTGTTGTACTTCGCCGGTCACGGCTCACTGATCCCCTTGCTGACGCTGGCCGCGTGGGCCGGCGCCGGATGGCTGCTCGCAGTTGTGGCCACGGCCGGCCGGGTGAATTATCGTGCCGGGTATGAACGCTGGGTTCAGCGCGCAGGGCGAGCAAGACTACTACGACCTCGGCTCGCACCATCGGCCGACTGACACCCCGGTTCCGGCGGCGCAGTTGTGGTTCGACCGCGGTCTGATTTGGGCCTATGCCTTCAACCACGAGGAAGCGATCCGCTGTTTCGAGCGTGCACTGGAGTTCGACGCTGATCTGGCGATCGCCCGGTGGGGCATCGCCTATGCCGTCGGGCCGAATTACAACAAGGCCTGGGACGCATTCGATCCCACCGACCTGGCCGCCTCGCTGGCCCGAGCCCGCGCCGAACTCGCCCGTGCCGCCGACGGCCGCGCCACATCCGTGGAGCGGGCCCTGATCGACGCACTGCGCACCCGTTTCCCGACCGGCGACCCCGACGAGACGGCACTTCTGGAAGCCGGACACCACGCATACGCCGACGCGATGGCGGCGGTAGCTCACGCTCATCCTGACGACATCGACGTCGCGGCACTGGCGGCCGACGCGCTGGTCAACGTCACCGCCTGGGCGTTGTGGGATGGAAGGACCGGCGAACCGGCCCCAGGCTCGCGGGTCCTGGAAGCCATGCGGATCCTCGAAGCCGCGCTTACCACCCCATCGGGGCGCGTGCACCCCGGCGTCCTGCACCTCTACATCCACACGATGGAGATGTCGACCACGCCCCAGAAAGCGCTGCCGGCTGCCGACCTGCTGCGCGGCTTGGTACCTGATGCCGGACACCTACAGCACATGCCCAGCCACATCGACGTCCTGTGCGGCAATTACCAGGACTCGGTTGTGGCCAACCTGGCCGCGGTGCGCGTGGACCGACGTTTCGTCGAACACTGTGGCCCGCTGAACTTCTACTCCCTCTACCGTGCGCACAATCTGCACTTCATCGTGTATTCGGCCATGTTCGAGGGAAATTCGGCGGCAGCGCTATCCGCGGCCGACGAATTGGCCGGCCAGTTGACCCGTGAGCTGCTGACCATCGAGTCACCGCCGATGGCGGACTGGCTGGAAGCGTTTGCGCCGCTGCGAATTCACGTGCTGATCCGGTTCGGGCGGTGGGACGAGCTGATAGCCACCGCACTGCCGGATGACCAGGTCCTGTTCTGCACCACCGCAGCCACCGTCCACTACGGCCGCGGAGTGGCCTACGCGGCGACAGGTCAACTCGGGCAGGCGAAAGCCGAGCGCGCGGCGTTTGAAGCGGCCTATCAGCGAATCCCGCAGTCCCGCTACCTGTTCAACAACACCAGCCGCGACATCCTGGCCGTGGCCGCAGCGATGCTCGACGGGGAGATCGACTACCGCGCAGGTCGGTTCGACGAGGCCTTCGCCCACCTGCGGCGGGCGATCGAGCTTGACGACACGTTGCCCTACGACGAACCGTGGGGCTGGATGCAGCCCACCCGCCACGCCTATGGTGCGCTGCTGCTCGAACAAGGGCACGTAGAACAGGCAGCCGCCGTCTACGCCGCCGACCTCGGGCTCGACCCCACCCTCAGCCGGCCTTGCCAGCACCCCGGCAATGTGTGGAGCCTGCACGGCTACTACGAGTGTCTGACCCGGCTCGGTCGAGATGCCGAAGCGACGATCATCGGCAAGCAGCTCGAACTGGCCACGGCCCGCGCCGACGTCCCGATCCGCGCGTCGTGTGCGTGCCGCCTGGAGGCATGCGGCTGACTGGGCCTGCCGTGCTGCGTAGACTCCGGCATGTGCCGATCAGTGATGATGACCGCGGGCACCAGCCACCGTGCGTGGACCCGTTCTGCGAGCCCGGATGAGCGAACCGGACTGGGTCGAACACGTCATCTGGTGGCAGGTGTACCCGCTGGGCTTCGTGGGCTCCTACCCCGCCGACACTCCACCGATCGAGTCCGAGCACCGGCTCCGCCGGCTTGTCGACTGGCTTGACCACGCGCTGGAACTCGGGGCCTCCGGGCTGGCGCTGGGTCCGGTGTTCGCGTCGAAGACCCACGGCTATGACACCACCGACTACTACCGCATCGACCCACGGTTGGGGGCTGACGAGGACTTCGACCACCTGGTGGCCGAATGCCAGCGGCGGGGCCTAAAAGTTCTCCTCGACGGTGTGTTCAACCATGTCGGAACCGATTTCGCGCGCTATCGCGCCGCGGTCGCCGGTGGTGACAGGTCCTGGTTTCGGAGGCGCCGCGACGAGTTCGCCACCTTCGAAGGGCACGCTGGGCTCATCACGCTCGACCACCGCAACCCCGAGGTCATCGACTACATCGTCGAGGTGATGTGCCACTGGCTGGCGCGCGGTGCAGACGGTTGGCGGTTGGACGCCGCCTATGCCGTGCCGGACCCGTTCTGGGCCCAGGTACTCCCCCGGGTACGCGAGCGTCATCCCCACGCATGGTTCGTCGCGGAGGTGATCCACGGCGACTACACCGCCCGGGTGCGCGCATCGAAGTTCGACTCGGTGACCCAGTACGAGCTGTGGAAGGCCATCTGGAGCAGCCTCAACGACGGCAACTTCCACGAATTGGACTG
>CAZLTV010000003.1:0-41146 GCA_964562545.1 uncultured Mycobacterium sp.
GACCAAACAGTGGTCGATCCCGGGCATCCGCGCCGGCTATCTGGTCGGGGACGCGACACTGATCCGCCAGGCACAGCGTCTACAGGTGCCCTGGTCGGTGTCCACTCCTGCCATCGCAGCCATGCTGGCCTGCTCGAACCCCCAAGCAGGCGCCGAGAGCGGTGCGCGGGCGACAACTCTGCAGGCCTGGAAACGCGAACTCACCGAAGGGCTCTCGGAGCGCGGGATACCGTTCGTCACCGCCCCGGCACCGTTCGTGCTCGCCCGTCCCGGCGCCGGGGTGCACCAGGCCTTGCGCGACCGTGGGATCGCGGTGCGGCGGGCGGACACCTTCCCGGGCCTCGACGGCACCTGGATCCGCATCGCCGCGCGCGACCCGCTGACCACCGGCCGGCTGCTGTCGGCACTCGACCACATCCGACCGCCGGCCGAACACAGGGAGGTCCTACACCGATGAGCAACACTTTCGATCCGCACGCGTGGCGCCAACCGATCGCACCACCCTCACCCGAGTTCGCGCGCGCGGCCGCCGCCCACCTCGCCGAACTGGCAACCCCACCGGGCGCTCTGGGCAGACTGGGTCGTCTGGGAGTGTGGCTCGCCGCGACTCAGGGCCGCGTGGTGCCGCGCCAGCTCACCGATGTTCGGCTCGTCATCTTCGCCGGCGACCACGGGGTGGCGACCCACGGCGTGTCGGCGTTCCCGTCATCGATCACCGGTGCCACGGTCCGCGCCGGGCTCGGCGGACAACTCGGGGTCAGCTCGCTGGCATCGGCACACGGGGTGCGCGTGCGCGTGCTCGACATCGGCGTCGACGACGACTTCGCCGATGTGGCACCCGATGTGCGTGGGCCGCTGCAGGAGTTCAAGATTCGACGCTCCAGCCGGCCGCTGCACCTCGAGGACGCCCTGACGGCCGACGAGGTGCGCGCGGCCCTGACCGCGGGCGCCACCGTCGCCGGGCAGGAGATCGAGTCCGGTGCCCAGCTTCTGCTCAGCGGAGACCTCGGCATCGGCAACACGACGAGTGCCGCCGCCCTTGTCGCCGCGGCCCTCGGCATTCCGGCCGCCGAGGTGGCCGGCCGGGGAAGCGGCATCGACGACGCCATGCTGGCGCACAAGGTCGGGGTCGTCGACGCCGCCCTCGCCCGCATCGGTGACCGGTGCGCCGACCCGATCGAGACATTGGCTGCGCTCGGCAGCGCCGACCTGGCGGCGTCGACGGGCTACCTACTCACCGCTGCCCGATCCGGGGTGCCGGCATTACTGGACGGTCTCATGGCAGTCGCCTGCGCGCTGGTCGCCGACTGGATCGCGCCGGGGGCAGCCGCGTGGTTCGCGGCCGGACACCGCTCGACCGAGCCGGCCCAGGGTATGGCGTTGGACAAGCTCGGTCTGTCCCCGCTGCTCGACCTGGAGATGCGCCTCGGTGAGGGCTCCGGAGCGGTGGCGGCGGTACCTGTCCTGCGGGGCGCTGCCGCGATGCTCGCCGACACCGCGCTGCTCAGCGATCTGATGCCCGCAGCTCCGGCCGCCGAATAGCGACGAATAGCTCTCCGGCCCCGGCGAGATCGGCTAGACCGCGGCCAGGTCCACCTCGGTACCGCCGATGGGCATCGCGACCGTCAGCGGTCCTCGAGGTCGCCCTCGACCTCGAGGTATGCCTGGGCGAGCGCGGCCATCGTTTCCGGCGCCGGCTCGGCCCACAAACCTCGGTCGGCCGCTTCATGTAGACGTTCGACGATGCCGTGCAGGGCCCACGGGTTCGACGTGGTGAGGAACTCGCGGGTGGCGGGGTCGAGCACGTACTCCTGCGCGAGCTTCTCGTACATCCAATCCTGGACCACTCCCGCGGTGGCGTCGAATCCGAACAGGTAGTCGACGGTGGCGGCCAGTTCGAACGCCCCCTTGTAGCCGTGCCTGCGCATCGCCGAGATCCACCGCGGATTGACCACTCTCGACCGGAACACCCGGGCGGTTTCTTCGGCCAGGGTGCGGGTTCGCACGGAGTCTGGTGAGGTCGAATCCCCCACGTAGGCTTTGGGTTCCGATCCGGTGAAGGCGCGGATGGTGGCGATCATACCGCCGTGGTACTGGAAGTAGTCGTCGCTGTCGGCGATGTCGTGTTCGCGGGTGTCGACGTTCTTAGCCGCGACCTTGATCCGCCGGTAGTTGGTTCGCATGTCGTCGGCGGCGGCGACACCGTCGAGACCACGACCGTAGGCGAATCCGCCCCAGGCGGTGTAGACCTCGGCGAGGTCCTTGTCGTCACGCCAGGTCCCGGATTCGACCACCTGCAGTATGCCGGCTCCGTAGGATCCCGGTTTCGATCCGAAAATCCTTGCCGTGGAGCGTCGCTCGTCACCATGCTCGGCCAGGTCGGCGCGCGCGTGGGCGGCGACGAAGTTCATCTCGTCGGGCTCGTCGAGCACGGCGACCATCCGCACCGCGTCGTCGAGCATGGTGATGACGTGCGGGAAGGCGTCGCGGAAGAACCCGGAGATACGCACGGTGACATCGATGCGCGGCCTGCCCAGTTCCTCGAGCGGAATCACTTCGAGCCGATTCAACCGCCTCGACGCCTCGTCCCACTCCGGGCGGACCCCGAGCAGGGCCAGCACCTCGCCGATGTCGTCACCGGAGGTCCGCATCGCGCTGGTGCCCCACACCGAAAGCCCCACCGATTCCGGATAGCCGCCGGTGTCCTCCAGATACCGCTTGATCAGCGACTCGGCCATCGCCTGCCCGGTCTGCCAGGCCAGGCGCGACGGCACCGCACGCGGGTCGACGGTGTAGAAGTTGCGGCCGGTCGGCAACACGTTGACCAACCCGCGCAGCGGCGAGCCGGACGGGCCCGGCCGCACGAATCCGCCGGCCAGCGCATGCACGATGGCATCGAGTTCGGCTGTGGTGCCGGCCAATCGCGGCACAACCTCGGTGGCGGCGAACTGCAGCACCCGCTGTACCTCGGGGTCGACATGCAACGCCGTGACCGCCTCGGGGACCCAGTTCGCAGCCTCCATCGCCTCGACCAGCGACCTGGCACGCGCCTCGATGTCGTCGACCGCTGCGGTCTCGGAGTCGTCCTTGAGGCCGAGCGCCGCCCGCAACCCGGGCACCGCGTGGTCGCGACCGCCCCACACCTGGGGGGCCCGCAGGATCGCCAGCACGAGGTTGACGCGCGCCTCACCGATCGGGGACCCGCCGAGCACGTGCAGGCCGTCGCGGATCTGCGCGTCCTTGATTTCGCACAGCCAGCCGTCGACGTGCAGCAGGAAGTCGTCGAACGCGTCGTCCTCGGGCCGGTCCTCAAGGCCCAGGTCGCGGTGCATCTCCGCGGCGCGCATGAGGTTCCAGATCTCCCCGCGGATAGCCGGAAGCTTGGCCGGATCCATCGCCGCGATGTTGCCGTACTCGTCGAGCAGCTGCTCGAGCCGGGCGATATCGCCGTAGCTTTCCGCGCGCGCCATCGGCGGGATCAGGTGGTCGACGATCGTGGCGTGGGCGCGGCGTTTGGCCTGCGCGCCTTCGCCCGGGTCGTTGACCAGGAACGGATAGATCAACGGCAGGTTGCCGATCGTGGCATCGGTGGCGCACGCCGCCGACAGGGCGGCGTTCTTGCCGGGCAGCCATTCCATCGAGCCGTGCTTGCCCAGGTGCACGACAGCGTGGGCGCCGAAGCCGTGCTCAAGCCACCGGTAGGCGGCCAGGTAATGGTGGCTGGGGGCCATATCGGGGTCGTGGTAGATCGCCACCGGGTTCTCGCCGAAACCGCGCGGCGGCTGGATCATCAACACGATGTTGCCCGAGCGCAGCGCGGCGATCACGATCTCGTTGTCGTCGTTGACGAACAGCCGGCCCGGAGCCTCGCCCCACACCTTCGTCATCGGATCGCGCAGGTCGGCCGGCAGGTCGGCGGTCCACCTGCGGTACTCGGCCGCGCTGACCCGGACCTGCGCGTCGCTCAGCTGCGCCGAGGTGAGCCAGTCCTCGTCCTGGCCACCGGCATCGATGAGGGTGTGGATCAGCCGGTCTCCGGCTTCATTCTCGCTGTCCTCGCTGCCCTCGTTGTCTGGGCCGCCCAGGACGCCGAATCCGTCGCCGATGTCGTAGCCCTCGGCAGCAAGCCGCCTCAGTAGGCGCACCGCCGAAGCCGGGGTGTCCAGGCCCACCGCGTTGCCGACCCGGGAGTGTTTGGTCGGGTAGGCCGACAGCACCAGGGCGAGTTTCTTCTCGGCGTTGGGCACATGGCGCAGTCGGGCGTGGTTGACCGCGATCCCGGCGACGCGGGCGCAGCGCTCCCGGTCGGCGACGTAGCGGGGCAGTCCGTCCTCGTCGATCTCTTTGAACGAGAACGGCGCGGTGATGATGCGGCCGTCGAACTCCGGGATGGCGATCTGGGTCGCGGAGTCCAGCGGGGTGACCCCGTCGTCGCTGGCCTCCCATTCTTCGCGTGACGAGGTCAGGCACAGGCCTTGCAGGCACGGGATGTCGAGGGCGGCGATCCGTTCGATGTCCCAGGAGCCGTCGTCCTCGCCGGCACTGGCACCCGCCGGTCGGGATCCTCCCGCCGCGAGCACGGTGACGACGACGGCGTCGAAGGTGCCCAACGCGTCGAACAGCTCGTCGGGTGCGCTGCGCAGCGACGAGGCGAATACCGGGACCCCGACCGCCTGGCCGGTGGCGTCGACGGCGTCGGCGAGCGCATGCACGAACGCCTGGTTGCCGCTGACCTCGTGGGCCCGGTAGTAGAGGATGCCTACGCGGGCTTTGCCGGTGGCTTGCGCGGTCGGCCGCTCGGGGTAGCCCCATTCCGGGATCGTGACGGGTTCCTCGAATCCCTGGCCGGTCAACAGCACGGTGTCACACAGGAAGGCGTGCAGCTGGGCGAGGTTGCCCGGGCCGCCCTCGGCGAGGTATCGGTGGGCCTGCGCGGCGATACCGGTCGGTACGGTTGAGCATTCCATCAGTTCGGCGCTGGGCTGACGTTCGCCGCCGAGCACGACCATCGGCACGCCGCTCGAACGCAGCACTGCGAGCTCGTCTTGGATCTCGGCAGACGAGCCGAGCACCCGGAGCACGACGATCGCGGCCCCTTCGAGCAGCGGTTCGAGGTCCTGACGCACCGGGTTGCCCAGGGTGTAGGACGCGCCGCTGGCACGCGCTGACAGCAGGTCGGTGTCCGAGGTGGACAGCAGGGCGATGCGCTGTGTGTGCGGCGCGTCGACAGAATTCATGGGCTCCTCCTTGGGGTTCTCGCCCCTCACCGTGGAGCGCCTCGCGACCAGTGTCTGGCTCGGGCCCTGAGACAGGACCCTCACAGTGGCGGAACCGCCCCGGTCTCGCACCGGGTTCCTGCTACCGCGAGACGAACAGCGCTCAGTCTAGCCGGGGCGTCCCTCGGTCCAGTCGGGGCGTCCCGCGGTCTTACAGGGTGGCCCGGGCGTTGGGTGGCGGACTCGTCCGGCGCCCCCGGCCGCGGTCAGCCGACGATGAGAACGTCGAGGCTGCGGGGGCCGTGCACACCCTCGACACGATCGAGTTCGATATCGCTGGTGGCGCTGGGACCCGAGATGAACGTCAACGGACGTGACGGGTCCAGTGCGGCGAAGCCCTGCGGCACCGTGTCCACCACCTGCCCGGCGCGTACCACGCAGATGTGGTGATCAGGCACCAGCGTCAGTGCGCGCCTGCCCTGGGCTGTACCGCCGTCGAGAACGATGGTGCCCGTCGCGGCGATTCCGACCGCGCAGCCGGTCACGACGGCGTCGGCCTCGTCGAGGGAGGTGACCGGCAGTGGCTCTGCCGGGTCGTCGACCAGGACGTCGAACCCGTCGACCCACGCCGGCGGCAGGTCTGACGGCACGACAACACGGGCATCCGGGGCCAACAGAGTTGCGATGGTCACCGCGATGTCCGTCTCCGCGATCTGCAGGACGCGGGCGCGGTATTCGTCGACGGTCTCGGCGAACCGTGCCACGTTGGCGGCGCCGTCGAGCCGGTTCCGGTTGTAGTCGCGGGGAATCGTCACCGCGGCGTGTCGGGACTCGCCCAGAGCGGCGTGAATCCGGCGCAGTACAGCGGCTTTGGCGGCTTGGGTTGCTTGGGTTTCTTTGGCGGCTTCGGCGTCAGGCATCGGCGCTCCCGTCGTCGCGGTTACGCGCCCACCACTGCCGGAAGGTTTCAGCGGGCGGCTCGGGGATATCGCGGCTGGCGGTCCAGCGCGAACCGGGCCACGGCAGCGCGGTGATCCGGTGATCGGAGTTGGCCAGCAACCGGCCCGCTGCGAGGGCTTTCTCGGCCAGCCCGAAACGGCGCGGCGACCCCATGGCCCATGCGGCCGCCTTCATCGCCGCCTCCTGCCCACCGGGTAATCCGCCGCGTTCGGAATCGACCTGGGCGGCCCTCAGATGCACCAGGATCGACGGGATGTCAATGCGCACCGGACAAGCGTCGAAACAGGCACCGCACAGCGACGACGCGTAGGGAAGCGACGCGTTGGGGTCATCGTGGCCGCTCGTGCCGGTCAGCTGCGGGCTCAGGATGGCTCCGATCGGCCCCGGATACACCGATCCGTAGGCGTGCCCTCCGGTGCGCTCGTAGACCGGGCACACATTCAGGCAGGCGCTGCAACGAATGCACTTGAGCGCCTCACGACCCACCTCGTCGGCGAGCACGCGGGTACGCCCGTTGTCGAGCAGGACCAGATGGAACTCCGAGGGCCCGTCACCGGGGTGCACCCCGGTCCAGATCGAGGTGTACGGGTTCATCCGCTCGGCGGTCGACGAGCGCGGCAGTAGCTGCATGAACACCTCAAGGTCGGCAAAGGTGGGCAACACCTTCTCGATACCCATGACGGTGATCAGGGTTTGCGGCAGCGTCAGGCACATTCGGCCGTTGCCCTCGGATTCGACCACCACCAGCGAACCGGTCTCGGCGACACCGAAGTTTGCGCCGCTGACGGCGACCTTGGCCGAGAGAAACTTTCGGCGAAGATGCCGGCGCGCGGCCATCGCGAGCACCCGGGGTTCGTCGGTCAGCTCGCCCGCGTCGGGCATCTCGCGGGTGAAGATCTCGCGGATCTCGGCACGGTTGCGGTGGATCGCCGGAACTAGGATATGGCTGGGTTTATCGTGTCCCAACTGCACGATGAGTTCGGCCAGGTCGGTTTCCACGGCGGCGATTCCGCGCTCTTCGAGGTATTCGTTGAGGCCGATCTCCTGAGTCGCCATCGACTTGACCTTGACGATCTCGTCGGCGCCGGCCGCCGCCGCCAGATCGGCGACGATCGCGTTGGCCTCGTCGGCGTCGCGGGCCCAGTGCACCACCCCACCGCGGGCGCTCACGTTGGCTTCGAGTTGTTCGAGCAGTTCGGGTAGCCGCGCGAGCACGTCGCGCTTAATCGCGCTTCCGGCTTGGCGCAGCTGCTCCCAGTCATCGCACTCCCCCACCGCAGCAAGGCGTTTGGTGCGAATCGTCTGGGTGGCGTGCCCGACGTTGCGGCGCATCTGGGTGTCGCCCAACGCGCGCCTGGCCGCCGCGGGGAAGGACTGCTCGCCGCGCAGGTTTCCGGTGCCGGGCACCCCGAGGAACGTGGTCATGACGGCACCGGGGCGTTCTCGGTGGCGGCCAGGATCTCGGCCAGGTGCACGGTGCGCACACCGGAGCGGATCCGGGACAGTCCGCCGCCGATGTGCATCAGGCACGACGAGTCGCCGGCACTGCACACCTCTGCTCCCGTCTCGATGACGTGGGCCATCTTGTCGGCCAGCATCGCCGTGGAGGTGTCGGCGTTCTTGATCGCGAACGTGCCGCCGAACCCGCAGCAGGACTCGGCCGCAGGCAGTTCGACCAGCGTCAGGCCGCGGACCTTGCGCAACAGCTGCAACGGCTTGTCACCGACCCGCAGCATCCGCAGCGAGTGACACGTCGGGTGATAGGTGACCCGGTGCGGGTAGTAGGCGCCGACATCGTCGACACCGAGCACGTCGACCAGGAATTCCGAGAGCTCCCAAGTGTGTTGGGCGATGGCCTCCGCGCGATCGGCAAGTCCGTGATCTCCGGCTCGGCGGGCCACCATCGCATGCTGGTGGCGCACTGATCCGACGCAGGATCCGGACGGGGCGACCACCGCGTCGCAACCGGCGGCCTCGAACTCCTCGACGTGGTGGCGCACCAGCGCGGTGGCTTCGTCCAGGTAGCCGGTGTTGACGTGCATCTGCCCACAACAGGTCTGGCCGCGCGGAAACAGCACCTGGTGGCCGAGTCGCTCGAGCAGCTCGACGGTGGCGATAGCCGCGCGCGGGAACAGCGCGTCGGCCAGACAGGTCGCGAACAGAGCGATGCGCATCGGTACTCCGAACCAGTGGTGACGACGGTGTGGTCAGGCCATTGTAGCCATGTGGTCAGTCCACACCAGTGACGCGGTCTGACCACACGTTGTCCGGGGCGCTATTGTTCCTGGCATGCGCGCCCACGAACTGGTGCTTGCCCGGATCGAACGCGACCTCACGCAGGGCGCGGTCACGGTCGGCGACCGCCTGCCCGGTGAGCGCGCGCTGGCCGAGGAGCTGTCGGTGAGCCGAGCCTCGGTGCGCGAGGCGATCCGGGTGCTCGAGGCGATGGGCGTGGTGCGCACTGCCGTCGGGTCGGGACCGGATTCGGGTGCGGTGGTGGTCGCCGATCCGGCGTCGTCCATCGGATCCGCGCTGCGGCTGCACATCGCCACCAAGTTCCTCCCGATCGCCGATCTGGTCGACACCCGAATCCTGTTGGAGACGTGGGCGGTTCGCGAGGCTACCGCCAGGCGCCCGGACCTGGCCGGGGTGCGCGCGATGCTGGACGCGATGGACGACCCCGCGTTGAGTCCCGACGAGTTTCACCGCCGCGACGCTGCGTTCCACGTGGCGCTGACCGGCCTCGCCGGCAATGTCGTCATCAAGGCGATGATGGCCTCGCTTCGCGACTCGATCCACGACTATGTCATGGCCGGCGTCCCACTACTGCCCGACTGGGGTGCGGTGGCGACCGGCCTGCGCTGCGAGCACCGCGGCATCGTCGATGCCGTCAGCCGCGGTCACGGCGCAAAAGCCGCCGAACTGATCCGCGCACACATCGAGGGGTACTTCTCCCTGATTCAGCGCTGACCGGCGGCGCTATCGTGCGCCTATCCGGCGCGGTCATCCTCGGCGGCCGCGCGCAGCAGGTCGTCGCGCGCCCGAGCCACCCTGGAGCGGATCGTGCCGACCGGGCAACCGCAGACTTCGGCGGCCTCGGCGTAGGACATTCCCAGTACCTGGGTGAGCACCAGGGCTTCGCGTCGGTCTGGGTCCAGACCGGCGAGCAGGATCCTGATCTCCACCATGTTTTCGATGCGGCCACCACCACCGACCACGTCGTCGAGGTCTACGACGTAGGCCGGTCGCGGACGCGAGCTGTTGTACCGAATCTGGTCGACCACCACCCGCCTGGCGATGGACAACAACCACGTCTTGGCTGTCGAACGGCCACTGAACCGCGGCAGCGATTTGATCGCGCGCAGGTACGTCTCTTGGGTGAGGTCGTCGGCGCTGGCCGGATCGGCCAGATAGGCCACCGTTCGCCAGACATCGCGCCGAGTCGCCTCGATGAACTGCGTCAATGCCGCCCGGTCACCCCGGCCAGCTGATTTGGCGAGCTGAGTAACTTGGTCCTCGTCGCCGACAGTCGCCACCAGGAAAGAATAGGCGATGGGCGTCGGCGGCCGATCGCCGGGAACTTCCGATCCCTCGGGAACTCTGCACCACTTCCGAACGACTAATCGGGCGGACCACAACGACGCAGGAGGTAAGCGCGCTGATGTCGACCGACACCGTCGTTCCCGAAAGCGGCAAACAGGACCTCGCCCGGGTGCAACTCGACGTCTCGGGGATGTCCTGTGCAGCCTGCGCGGCCCGGGTTCAGTCGGCGCTGAACAAGCTGCCGGAGGTGCGGGCCTCGGTGAACTTCGGGACCCGCGTCGCCACGATCGAGGCACCGGCTGGGGTCGACGAGACGGCGCTGTGCGATGTCGTCCGCAAGACCGGGTACGACGCGGCGGTCCGCCACGACGGCACCTCCGGGACCGACGACCCCGACGCCGCACACGCCCGCAGCCTGATGCTGCGGCTCGCGGTCGCTGCGGTGTTGTTCGTGCCGCTCGCCGACCTGTCGGTGATGTTCGCCGTGGTGCCCAGCACCCGTTTCGCCGGCTGGCAGTGGCTGTTGACGGCGCTGGCCGCTCCGGTCGTGCTCTGGGCGGCCTGGCCATTTCATCGGACCGCGCTGCGCATGGCCCGGCACGGCGGCGCCACCATGGAAACCCTCATCTCGGTCGGCATCCTCGCCGCCTCGGCGTGGTCGGTGTACACGGTGTTCACCGCGCAGCCCTCGGACACCGGCACCGGCATCTGGCAGGCGCTGCTGGGCAGCGATGCCATCTACTTCGAGGTCGCGGCCGGTGTGACGGTGTTCGTCCTGGCCGGCCGGTATTTCGAGGCCCGCGCCAAATCCAAGGCCGGCAGTGCGCTGCGTGCGCTGGCCGAGTTGAGCGCCAAAGACGTCACGCTGTTGATGGCCGACGGCTCCGAGATGGTCATCCCCGTCGACGAACTCGCCGAGCAGCACCGGTTCGTGGTGCGGCCGGGCCACACGATCGCTGCCGACGGCCTGGTGGTGGAGGGCTCGGCGGCGGTCGACATGAGCGCGATGACCGGTGAGGCCAAGCCTGCGCGGGTGCGTCCCGGCGACCAGGTCATCGGGGGCACCATCGTGCTCGACGGCCGGCTGGTCGTCGAGGCGGCCGCGGTCGGGGCGGACACCCGTTTCGCCGGCATGGTGCGTCTGGTCGAGGAGGCCCAGGCGCAGAAGGCCGACGCGCAGCGCCTCGCCGACCGGGTCGCCGCGGTGTTCGTGCCGTGTGTGTTCGTGATCGCGGCGCTGACGGGGCTCGGCTGGCTACTGGCCGGCGGCGGCCCCGATCAGGCGGTGTCGTCGGCGTTGGCCGTGCTCGTCATCGCCTGCCCGTGCGCGTTGGGGCTGGCCACGCCGACCGCGATGATGGTCGCCTCGGGCCGCGGCGCCCAGCTCGGCATTTTCCTCAAGGGGCACCGGGCATTGGAGGCGACGCGCTCGGTCGACACCGTGGTCTTCGACAAGACCGGCACCCTGACCACGGGTCGGCTCACCGTCAGCTCGGTGGTGGCCGAGCCCGGTTGGGACGCCGAGGAGGTGCTCGCCCTTGCCGCGGCGGCAGAGGCGCCGTCCGAACACGCCGTGGCGCTGGCGATCAGCGCGTCGGGCACGCACGACGCGGCGGCCGAGGATTTCCGCGCGGTGCCCGGCCGCGGTGTCAGCGCTGTGGTCGCGGGCCGCGCGGTGCGGGTGGGTAAGCCGTCGTGGATCGCGGCCTCCGGGCTGTCGACGACGCTGACCGCGGCCCGGCGCGGCGCCGAATCACGCGGCGAGACCGTGGTGTTCGTCGAGGTCGACGGTCAGCCGTGCGGCGCGATCGCGGTATCGGACACGGTCAAGGATTCCGCCGCCGGCGCGGTGGCCACCTTGCACGCCAACGGGTTACGCACCGTGCTGCTGACCGGGGACAACCCGGCCTCGGCGGCTGCGGTCGCCGCGCAGGTCGGTATCGAGGAGGTGATCGCCGACGTCCTGCCCGACGGCAAGGTCGACGTGATCGAGCAGCTGCGGGAGCAAGGCCGCGTCGTGGCGATGGTCGGTGACGGCATCAACGACGGACCCGCGCTGGCCTGCGCGGACCTCGGGATGGCGATCGGCCGTGGCACCGACGTGGCGATCAGCGCCGCCGACGTGATCCTGGTGCGCGACGACCTGAACACGGTCCCGGTCGCCCTCGGCTTGGCCGCGGCGACGATGCGCACCATCAAGGTGAACCTGTTCTGGGCGTTCGGCTACAACGTCGCGGCGATACCCGTCGCGGCCGCTGGCCTGCTGAATCCGTTGATCGCGGGTGCGGCAATGGCATTCTCCTCGTTCTTCGTGGTGTCGAACAGCCTGCGGCTGCGTAACTTCGGCGAGCCCACCTCTCGTTGAGGCCGCACCGGCGGCGGGTTGTGCGCTGTTCCGCCGCCGCCGGCACCTACGGGTCTAACGCTTGGCTCGGATGGCCCCGATGGTGACGTCGACGGCGAGGAAACCGAGCAGGCTGAGCCCGAGCAGCGGGATGAACCAGCCGATCAGCAGTGCGGTAATCCCGACGGCCACCGCGGCCCCCGGCGGCAGGCCGGCGAGCGCACCCCGGCGCGGTGGCCGGCCCACTCCCCCTCGGGTTGGACGCCGGCGCCACCACATCAGGTATCCGCGGACGACGACGGTGACGAGCAGCCCGGCCAACGCGAGCAGCACCAGCTGATTAGGCAGCCCGAACAGGGTTCCCATGTGCAGTTGGATGCCCCACGCCGAGAGTTTGGCCGCCAAAGGCCATTGGGCAAACCAGGATTGGTCGGTGATCTCGCCGGTGGCGCCGTCGACGGCCACCGTGTTGTTCGACATCACCCATGGCTGGCGGGTCTGGGTCACCGTGAACGCGGTGTCGGGTGTTTCCGGGATCCGGACCTCCACCGCCCCTGCGAGCCCGGCGGCTCGGGCTGATTCGAGGACACCGTCGACGTCACTGGCCTCCTGAACCGATCGTGTTGCCGCAGAGCCGGGTTCGGCACTGATGCTCTGGCCGTCTACCACGGCGGGGGTGAGCTCAGTGCTGACCGAGGGTGTGGTCCACGACAGGGCGCTACGCAGTGCGGCGACGTTGGCGCCGGCATACGTCGACCAGGTCAGCCCGGTCGCCGAGAGGAACAACAACCCGACTGCAATCCAGATACCCGTGGCGCCATGCCAATTGAGCGTTCTGGTCCGCCCGGAAGAAGCGGAACGGTCGACGGTCAGCAGCCGTGCCGCGCGGTTGCCGCGCCGAGTCATCTGCCGGTACCTGCCGATCCACAGCGCGACACCGCCGAGCGCGATGACCCACAGCCACGAGGCCGCCAGCTCGCTGTAGGCGCGGCCCGGGTCACCGAGCAGCAGGCTGCGATGCAGGTTGCTGAGCCATGTCCGCACCGGCAGTGCGCCGCAGTTGCCGTACACCGTCAGTTCGCCGAGCGAGGCCGAGGTGACCGGGTCGACGAACACGGCGCGCCGATAGGACGACGAGCTCGCCGCCGGGTCGGTGAACAGCACCCACGTGGTGTCCCCGGGTGCGGTGGCCGGGCGCACCGCGTTGACCGTCAGATCGGGAAGCGCCTGCTGAGCGGTGCGAATCTGATCGGAGACCGGCTGGAACGAGCCGCGCGCGTCCGAGTGCAGGTAGTCGCGGTACATCCATTGCTCGAGGCTCGGGGCGATCGCGTACAACCCGCCGGTGAGTGCGGCCACCAACAGGAACGGTCCGACGAACACGCCCGCATAGAAGTGCAGCCGCATGAGCAGGGCTCGATAGGCGCCGGCCTTTCGGCTGGTGTTCAATTCGGTTCGGGGTGCGTCGTTTTCGACGGTCGACATCGGGCCTCGCTACTCGACGGTGTGCCACAGGGGCGTATCGCTCTAGTAGTCGAGGGCAACTCGCGCAAAGTTCCGACGAGGCGATAAAAACGGGTGTCACATACTGCGGCGCATGTCCGGCTGCGAACGCTCGACCGGTCGGATGATGAGGCTCAACCAGGCAACGCCAAGTATCAGCGTGGCCAGGTCGGCGGCCACCAACCAGCCCACGGCCGAATCTGCGGGGCCGGTGCGTACCCACCAGAGCGCCCCGGTCCCGACTACCGTGCCCAACGCGCAGCAATACGCTGCGGCGCACGTCCATCGGAAGCGACGCACCGCCAGCGCAACCATCGATGACACCGCGGCCAGCACCAGGACCACGAACGCCACGGTGGGCACTCCCAGCGACACACCGGTCGCACGATGCGCGAACAGGTCGACCCACCACGCGAAGGCCGACACCGCCGCGACGGGGCCGAGCACACCGATCGCTACGGCCCGAACCCTGCCCAGAGACATCTCATGTAGCACCCGGCGTTCGATACCGCGCAGCATTCGCTCCACTGTGTCCGGTCCTGCGGGCACAGGCATACCTCCCTTCGCCATCCCCGTCGAGCCCCGTGAAGTTGGTCGTCGGGAACGCGCCGATCGTTCCCTCGTCGGGATTATTCGCGCTGTCGGGCCAGTTCGCGCAGCATCGCGTTGTAGGCCTCGAGTTCGTCGTCGGCGTAGGCCGAATCGGCGTGCCGGTCCGAGCGGGTGGCCGCCCGCCTGTCCTGGCGCGCCCACTGCACCACCAGGGCCACCACCACGATGATGACCGGCAGTTCGCTCGATCCCCAGGCGATGGCGCCGGCGACGTTCTGGTCATCGGCGAGGCTGGCCAGCCACGGCAGGCCCAGCGACCGGTAGAACTGCCCACCGATAATCGAGGTCATCGTCATCGTCGCGATGCCGAAGAACGCGTGAAAAGGCATGACGGCGAACAGAAGCCCGAGTCGCCCGAGGAACGGCAGTTTGCGGGGGCCAGGATCGATTCCGATGATCCCCCAGAAGAATAGGTAGCCGACGAGCAGGAAATGCACGCTCATGAACTCGTGGCCCCAGTGGTAGCGCACGAACGCATCGAACAGCGGCGTGAAGTACACCGCGTAGAGCGACCCCACGAACAGGGCGAACGCGGTGATCGGGTGCGCCAGGAACGACGTGAATTTCGAGTGCACCAGCCATAGCAGCCATTCCCGCGGCCCGGGAGGTTGATCCGGCCGGTGGGCCGGTAACGCGCGCAATGCCAGGGTGACTGGTCCACCGAGCACCAGCAGGACCGGGACGAACATATTCAGCGTCATGTGTTCGGCCATGTGCACGCTGAACATCGCCGACCCGTAGGCCTTGATCCCGGAGCT
Source organism: uncultured Mycobacterium sp. (assembly GCA_964562545.1). GTDB lineage: Bacteria > Actinomycetota > Actinomycetes > Mycobacteriales > Mycobacteriaceae > Mycobacterium. Next base: position 14,937 of record CAZLTV010000003.1, read on the forward strand.
GCTGGTGACAAGCAGCACCAGGCAACCGATGAGCCATGCGATCAGCCTGCCCGCCGGCCAGGTGTCCCCGCGGCGGCGCAACCGGACGTAGCCCAGCAGGTACAGCGCCGCCAACACCAGCGCGGCAACCCCGAGGAATGTGTCGAAGCGCCAGACGGTGAGCAGTGTTACCGCATCCGGCGGGGCGGGCAACTCGTATCCGAGGAACACGTCCCAGGTTGTGAACTGGTGAGTCAGGAACCGTGCTGCAGGCTGGGTTGCCATCACCGCGACGAACGCCAGCGCGCCGAGCGCTGCCGCCGCCCCGATCAGGAGGGCGGCGCGCGACTGCACCACCGCGCGGCCCCGCGCCGAGGTCACCGCCACCACATCGGCGACCCAGGTCAACGCCAGGATGGCGGCCACCGCAGAGGCGGCACGTCCGTAGCCGGAGCCGGTCAGCCCTTCGGGCCCCAGCAGGACACCGAGCAGTGCTGCACCGTAGCTGAGGACGATCGCCCCGAGCCCGATCCGCACCGCCAGTACTCGTTGCGGCGCCGGCTCGCCCGGCAGGGCCAGCGCGGACACCAGCCGGATTCCGGTCAGCAGCGCCAGCGCGGCCGCGAACACGATCGCGGTGCTGGTGGCATAGTCGTGGTCGGGCCCTTGAGCGGCGTTACCGTTGACCGGAACCGCGATGACGCCGATGACGGCCGGAATGAGCAGCACCGCGTGCAGGGTCCAGCGCAGCGACAGCCGGACCGTCACCGCGACGACGGCCGCCGCAACCGCGACCGCGATCCAGGCTCGCGCCATTTCGGAGGCGAGCACGGCGTCAATCAGGAACGGGCCCCCAAACAGCTGTGCGATCGGGGCGCCGGCATCGCTGGCGGCTTGGACGACGATCATCGCGCTGGACAGCACAGCCCACAGCGCCGCGGCTCGTTCGGTGACGACGTGGACGCGAAACGATCGCTCGTCGATGACGCCGCGATTGTCGGGGCGTGCGTTGATAACGATGTAGACCAGTCCGCCCAGGGACACCGCGCCGGCCACGGACGCGGCGAAGAAGCCCAGCGGCTCAGCCACCGCCGTCAGCGTGCCCGGGAACGAGTTTCCGGTGGCTGCGTAGACGTGGTCGCGACCACCCCAGGAGTACCAAACCAGACCGGCCGCCACGGCCGTGAACAGCATGATCGGCGCCAGCCTGTCCAAAGCTGACGCCGGCGTCTTCGCCTGGCTGGTCGTCACTGTCGCTCGCGAACCTTCTCACCGAATGTGTGGTTCACCCAGTCTACGACCGTCGGTCGTAGACAAGCTGCGTCCGGTGCCGCTTCGACCGCCACCGCGGTCACCTGTGGCAGCCGCGCACAGGCCGGCTTCGATCGGCGCCATTGCGGGTGTGCCCGCCATCGTGTCCCAGTCGCGGGTGCGCCCGCCATCAGGTCCATGGTGCACCGAATACGATCACGCCGCCGAGCCGTCGGTGGGCCACAGGTGGCCCCTGCGGCGGCCGCGCGCGGCGTGCTGCGGCAGCGTGATGTCGGACTGTTCGTCGACCCGCTGCGGCGCGGGCGGTGGCGCGGCTTCCTCACGCCAGACCAGCATCGCCAGCACCGCACCCAGCAGCACCGGCAGATGGGAGAGCATCCGCGCCGACGTGACGTCGCCCGAGAGTCCGTCGGCGACAAGGTAGACCGCGAGGACGATCGCGAATGCCGCGAGCACGCCGGCCAAACCGGCGGCGATTGCGGGCCGCCACGCGGCCGCGATCATCACCGCACCGAGAGCCAATGACCAGGCGGTGGACTCGTTGAACAGATGCCCACCACCCCCTTGGTGACCCTGGTGCAGGCCGAGTCCCACGCCGAAAGCTTGCGCGGCCCCGAGTGCGCACTGGGCGACACCGACGGCCAGCAACGCCCACCGCTGCCAGTGCCGCCAACCGACCGGTCGCGGCGGTCGCCGCGCGGACGTGTCCGCGACGGCGGCCACGGGTGATTGTCGGGCCAGGCGTTGCAGGACATCGGCCTGTGCGGCTACCTGGTCGCGCCAGGTCCGGCACTCTGCACACTCCTGGAGGTGCTCGTCCACCCGGGCTGCGGGCACGGGTTCACGCTCGCCGTCGATACGTGCCGACAGCGCCTCCCGGGCGACCTCACACCTCACGTGTCAATAGTCGCGCATCAGCAGCGGATCGTTCCCGACGGGCCGAAATCGGCCGAGCGCACTTCCGCCGTCGACGTCGAGGCCCTCGGGGGCTTTGGGCGCCTCGGGGGCTTTGGTCGGGTCCGCAGGTGCCTGGGCAGCGCGCCTGGGTTGCGTGCGCGGTCGCTATCCGCCGTGGTGGTCACCGTCGTGTTCGTGGGTCTGTTGGGGTTCCGGAGACAGGCCTGCGTCGGGCACGGCCGCCTCGGGCGCGTGGCGGGACTCGACCTCCAGGGGGGCCAATTCCGGCTCCGCCTCCAGGGGGGCCAGGGGCACCTGATGGCCGTGTTGGCCGTGTTCTGCCTGATTGTGCGGAGGGTGGTGGGCGTCAACCGGGCTGTGGTGGTCATTTTGGATTCCGGACGCCACGCCAAGTGTCACCGCTGAGGCCATCACCGTGGCGGCCCCGGTGAGCACGATTCCGTTACCGAATCCGGAAACCTGTTCGGCCCGGTGGCCTCGATGCCACACCCACGCCGCGCCCATGACGACGTAGCACTCGAGCAGCAAGGCGCAGATGCCGGCGGCGCTCACCGACTCGGGCACGCCTGCGTGGGGCCCGAAGGGAACCCCGACGGTGCTGGCTACGACCCAGAGCGCGGCCGAAACCAGGTTGGCCACAATGCCGGCTAAGAGGATGAATGCGCCGGGGCGCACCAGCACCGCAAGTGCCCAGATCACTTGGAAGGCCGCGATCGCCGCGAAGAACACTCCTGCCGGCAGCCACAGCTGCCAGTGCATGGGCACGGCCGCCAGATGGATGGCGGCCGCGCCTAGCGAGGCGAGGGCCGCGACGCGGGCGGCCAACGCGCCGTCGGTCTTCGCCGCTGCTCTGGGTGACATGTCGTCGATGCTCACACGCCCTGTCCGAGGACTGCCGAGCTGACACGCCGGGCCGCACGCACCGTGTCCCAGCCGTTACCGCCGGCCGATCACAGGGACGCGAGAATCTCGTTCATCAGGTCGATTTCACGTTGCTGGTCGACGGTGATCGTCTGGGCCAACTCGACGGCGTCCGGGTACTCACCGGTGTCGATTTCGGTGCGCGCCATGGTGATCGCTCCTTCGTGGTGGCGAATCATCTGCTCGAGGAACAATCGGGAAGCGTCGACGCCCTGCGCGTTCTGCAATTCGGCCATCTCGGTTGCCGACATCATGCCCTCCATCGGCATATCCCCCATTCCCGGCATCATCGATGCGTCCGGACCCATGTCGTGGCCAGGCATTCCGCCGTCGTCCGAGGTCATCGGCACCTGCGCGACACCCCACTGCTCCAGCCAGCCCTGCATCAGGCTGATCTCGGGGTCCTGCGCGGCCTTGATCTGCTCGGCGAGGTCGACCACGCGCTCGTCGACGCCGTCCTTGGCCAGCACCATGTCGCTCATCTCGACGGCCTGCTGGTGGTGCGGAATCATGTGCTGAGCGAACATCACGTCGGCCTCGTTATGCGTGTCTTGCGAGGCGGGGGCAGCGGCATCGGTGGTGGTGGTGGTGACGCTGACGGGCGAGGACGATGCCGCCGGCTGGCTGTCCGAACCGCCGCAGGCCGCCGCCGTGAACCCCACTGCCACTGCCGAAGCGGTGACCAGCATCAGTTTTGCGCGGGTCACCGTTGTCTTTGTTTCAATCACCCTTCCGAGGGTGCGCCCAGGGAGTATGGGTCGGTTAGCCGTTTGATCAAGATTTCGTCAAGACCGTCACGCGGTGGTGTCGCGCGCCCCGAGTCGCAGATGCTCGATGTGGTAAACGGCCTCGTCGAGCAGCAGGGCTACGTGGTTGTCGTAGAGCCGGTAGACGATGTTGCGCCCGGTCCGGTCACCCGCGACCAGCCCGAGTGCGCGCAGCAGCCGCAATTGGTGTGACACCGCCGGCTGTTCCATGCCGACTGCCTCCGAGAGCTCCGTCACCGTGCAGGGCGCGTGACGAAGACGGGTCAGGATCAGCAGGCGTTTCGGGGACGCGAGGGCCTGCAGCGTTTCGGCCACCGTCAGCGCAGCGTCGGCGTCGAGGGTGGCCGGGGGCGTAATGCGGCCCTCAACCCCGTGTCCCATAGCTCCCATTGAAGCATGCATACAAAAATAGGGTTTATATATGTAGAGTTCTACATGTATACAGATATATGTGAGTTCCGATCTCCATTTCTCCTCAGCGGATATCTCCGGCGCGCCTTCATCCGCCGCCGAGAGAGCCGCCGAGAGAGCCGCCGGCACCCGCGGCCGCGCGCTGTCCGCCGCCTGGTCGGTGACCTCGGTGCGCTGGGCGGCACTGGCGCTGGCCCTTTTCGCCGCAGCTGCGCTCGCCCAGCTGAGCAGCGCACCCCCGTGGCTTTCGTGGACGCTGTACTTGGCGTGCTACGCCGCCGGCGGCTGGGCACCGGCCCGAGACGGTGTGATCGCGCTGCGCGACAAGACGCTCGACGTCGACCTGTTGATGGTGCTCGCCGCGATCGGGGCGGCATCGATCGGTCAGATCTTCGACGGTGCACTGCTGATTGTCATCTTCGCCACCTCCGGGGCCTTGGAAGACGTCGCGACCAGACGCACCCGGGACTCGGTGAACGGGCTGCTGGACCTCTCCCCTCAGGAGGCTGTCGTCATTGACGAGACCGGCACCGAGCACACGATCGCAGCAGAGCATGTGCGAGTGGGTGATGTCGTCGTCGTGCGGCCCGGGGAACGGGTCTCGGCCGACGGTGTCGTCGTCGACGGCGCCTCCGAGGTCGATCAATCGACCATCACCGGTGAACCCCTGCCTGCAGCCAAAGAGGTCGGTGCCGAAGTTTTCGCCGGAACACTCAACGGCTCCGGAGCGCTGCGCATCCGGGCGACCCGCGACCCGTCCGACACCGTCGTTGCCCGCATCGTGGCTTTGGTGGCCGAAGCGTCCGCGACCAAGGCCAAGACCCAGTTGTTCATCGACAAGATCGAGCAGCGCTATTCGGTGGCGGTCGTGGTTCTCACTCTCGCGCTGTTCGCCATCCCGCTGCTGGCCGGCGCCGACCTGCAGTCCACGCTGCTCCGGGCGATGACCTTCATGATCGTCGCGTCGCCGTGCGCGGTAGTGCTGTCCACCATGCCGCCCATGCTCTCGGCGATCGCCAACGCCGGGCGCCACGGTGTGCTGATCAAATCCGCGCTGGCCCTCGAACGTCTCGCCGGCGCCGACCTCGTCGCGCTGGACAAGACCGGGACGCTGACCACCGGCACCCCTGAGCTGACCCGGGTCACGGTCCTCGCCGACGGGCTGAACGAGGACGACATCCTGGGATTGGCCGCCGCCGCCGAACTCAACAGCGAGCATCCACTGGGGCACGCAATCGTCACCGCTGCCCGGGCACGCGGCCTGCGGATCGCCCCGACCCGCGACTTTCGGGCGTTGCCCGGACGTGGGGTGCGGGCTCGGCTCGGCAGCAGCGATGTCGAAGTCCTCTCCCCCGCAAGCCTCGGCGAGCGCAACCCGGTGTCTCAGAACGAGACCGAGGCCACCACGGCCGTGGTGGTCGTCCTCGACGGCCGGCCCGTCGGCGTGTTGGAACTGCATGATGACCTGCGCCCCGGCGCCGCATCCGCGATCGCGGCCATGACCGCTCTCACCGGGACCGCACCGGTGCTGATCACCGGCGATAATCGTGCCGCAGCAACGCTTCTGGCCGAGAAGGTCGGGATCGAGGATGTGGGTGCGGAACTCCTTCCCGAACAGAAGGTCGATGCGGTCACCAGGCTGCAGAATCAGGGGCGGCGCGTGCTGGTGGCCGGCGACGGGATCAACGACGCCCCCGCGATGGCCGCCGCGCACACCTCGATGGCCATGGGCCGATCCGGCGCCGATCTGGCCCTCGACACCGCCGACGCCGTCACCGTCCGCGACGATCTCGCCTCCATCGCCACCGTCGTCGCGCTGGCTCGGCGAACCCGTCGCGTCGTCGTGGCGAACCTCGGCATCGCTTCGACGATCATCGTCGTTCTGGTCACCTGGGACCTCGTCGGGCACTTGCCACTCGCCCTGGGTGTGGCCGGCCACGAGGGCTCCACGATCCTCGTGGCCCTCAACGGACTGCGGTTGCTGAGCAAGCGGGCTTGGCGCCAAGCCAGTTTCGGCGGCCGACCCGTGGAGTAGGCTGCAGGTGCAGCTGGTTTGACCGGCGCGGGTTTCCAGGTGGGATACCTTCGTCGGGCTTCGAGTTCCACGCGCCGCTCCAGGCGTGGAACGAGAGGGAACCCGGTGAGATTCCGGGACTGTCCCGCAGCGGTATGCAGGAACGACCGCCGTCATCAGCACTGGCCCCATCCGGGCTGGGAAGCGACGGCCAGTAGGAGTGCGTTGTAGTGCACATGCCTGCAAGTCCGAAGACCTGCCAGCTGTACCGGACGCGCCGCGCCCGGTGGTTCATCGCCTCGTGGAATGGGCAACGGCCGGAACGGTCCACTGGTGACCAGTGGTCCGCGCTCGGTCCGACGTCTACTGGCGATGGCCTTCCGCCGTAACAACAGGACGTCTCTGATGACAGCATCACAGCAATCCCCCAGCCACTTGGCTCCCACCCGCCGGCGGCCATTCAACGCCACCGTGCTCGGATCACCGCGCATCGGCCCCAACCGCGAACTCAAACGCGCAGTCGAAAAGTATTGGGCCGGCAGCCTGGATCGCGCGGAGCTGGAGTCGGTGGCCGCGAAGATCCGCCGGGACACCTGGCACTCGCTGGCCTCGGCGGGCCTCGATTCGATACCGGTGAACACCTTTTCCTACTATGACCAGGTCCTCGACACCGCCGTGCTCGTCGGCGCACTGCCACCCCGTGTCGCAGGGGTCGCCGACGATCTGGACCGCTATTTCGCCGCCGCGCGCGGCGGCAGCTACGACGGCGTCGACGTCTCTCCACTGGAGATGACGAAGTGGTTCGACACCAACTACCACTACATCGTTCCCGAGATAGGACCCGAGACCACCTTCTCGCTGAACCCCACCAAGATACTGTCCGAACTGAAAGAGGCTCGAGCCCTCGATGTTCCGGCGCGGCCTGTCATTATCGGGCCGATCACCTTTCTGGCCCTGAGCAAGGCCGTAGACGGTGCAGGCGCAGCCGGCACCCCGCTGGACCGGCTCGCCGAACTAGCCGCCGTCTACGGCGAGCTACTGGCAACCCTGGCCGACGAAGGGGTCGACTGGGTCCAGGTCGACGAGCCCGTGCTGGTGACCGACATGCTCAACAATGCAGCGGAATTGGCCGAACGGACCTACGACTTTCTGGCTAGCCTGCCCAAGCGTCCGGCGCTGTTCGTGGCGACCTACTTCGGCGAACTCACCGACGCGCTGCCGGCGCTGGCTCGCACCTCGGTCGAGGCGATCGGCGTGGACCTGGTGGCCGGCAATCCATCGGCTATCGCCGCGGTGCCAGAGTTGGCGAACAAGACGCTGGTCGCCGGCATCGTCGACGGTCGCAACATTTGGCGCACCGACCTGCAGGCAGCGCTGGGAACACTGGCCTCGCTGCTGGGGTCGTGTGACCACCTCGCTGTCTCCACGTCCTGCTCGACGCTGCACGTGCCCTACACCCTCGACGCCGAGCACGACATCGATTCCGCGCTGCGCGGCTGGTTGGCGTTCGGATTCGAGAAAACCACCGAGGTCGTCGCACTGTCGCGCGGCCTTCGAGAAGGCCGCGACGCTATGAGCGCCGAGATCGCCGCCTCCAACGCAGCTGTCGCGTCCCGCGAATCCGACCCTCGGCTCAACAACAGCCAAGTGCGCGAGCGGCTTTCGTCGGTCCTCGCCTCGGGCGTTACCCGCGGCCCGGCCGATGAACGGCGAAAGACCCAGCAGGAGGCCCTCGCGCTGCCCGCGCTGCCGACCACCACGATCGGGTCTTATCCACAGACCTCTGCCATCCGAGTCGCGCGTGCCGAGCTTCGCTGCGGCACGATCGATGCGGCTGAGTACGAGCGGCAGATGAAGGCCGAGATCGCCGACGTCGTTGCGTTGCAGGAGCGCCTGGGCCTCGATGTGTTGGTGCACGGTGAGCCCGAGCGCAACGACATGGTGCAGTATTTCGCCGAGCAACTCGACGGCTTTTTCGCCACCCAGAACGGCTGGGTGCAGTCCTACGGTAGCCGCTGTGTTCGCCCGCCGATCCTGTACGGCGATGTTGCCCGGCCCAAACCCATGACGGTCGACTGGATCACCTACGCGCAGTCACTGACCGCCAAGCCGGTCAAGGGCATGCTCACCGGGCCGGTGACGATTCTGGCGTGGTCGTTCGTCCGTGATGACCAACCGTTGGCGGAGACCGCAGGCCAGGTGGCATTGGCCATCCGGGATGAGACGATCGATCTGGAGTCGGCCGGGATCACCATCATCCAGGTCGATGAGCCGGCGCTGCGCGAGTTGTTGCCGCTGCGCTCGAAAGACAAAGAGGACTACCTGAGGTGGGCGGTCGAGGCGTTCCGGCTGTCGACCTCGGGGGTGGCCGATTCGACGCAGATCCACACCCATCTGTGCTACTCGGAGTTCGGCGAGGTCATCGGCGCGATCGCCGATCTCGACGCGGATGTGACCTCGATCGAGGCGGCTCGCTCGCACATGGAGGTCCTCGACGACCTGAACCGGGCCGGATTCGCCAACAGTGTCGGGCCGGGTATTTACGACATTCACTCACCGCGGGTCCCCGGGGTCGAGGAGATGGCGGAGTCCCTGCGCCTGGCACTCAAATCGGTCCCCGCCGAGCGACTGTGGGTCAACCCGGACTGCGGACTGAAAACCCGCAAGCCCGGTGAGGTGACCTCGTCGTTGGAGCACCTGGTGGCCGCGGCCAGACAGGTCCGCGCCGGCGGATAACGCCCTCGCCTGCGGCGGCCTTCGACGCACCGGAGGCCGCCGCCGGCGCGCTCGGACCAACCCCAAGCCGGGAGGCGCATCTGGCAAGGCATCCCATCTTTCGCTACTATCTGCGTATGAATGCAGATAGGCAGGAAGATCCGGCACCCATAGCCGACGATCAGCTGCGGCTGGTCGTCGAGGTGTTCCGGATGCTCGCCGACCCGACCCGCATTCAGGTGCTCTGGGCACTCAGCGGCGCCGAGCTGTCGGTCACCGAGCTCGCAGACCGGGTCGGCAAGCCCGCCCCTTCGGTGTCGCAGCATCTGGCCAAGCTGCGCATGGCACGGCTGGTGAGCACCCGCCGCTCCGGCACCACCATCTACTACAGCCTGGAAAACGAGCACGTCCGCCAGCTGGTCATCGACGCCGTCTTCAACGCCGAGCATGCCGGCCCGGGCGTGCCGTCGCATCACCGCGGTGACGCGCGCGCGCTCAGCTCCGACAGGGAGACCACCGCATGAACGGCTCGCCACACCACCACTCGCACGATCATGCTCACCCGCACAAACCAGGCGAGCGCCCCCACCACCATCCCCGTGGAGTACGGGCGATGATCAAGGAGATCTTCGCCCCACACTCCCACGACGCCGCCGACAGCGTCGACGACGCCCTCGAGTCATCGGCCGCGGGGATCCGGGCGGTCAAGGTCAGCCTGCTGGTACTGGGGCTGACCGCGATCGCCCAGATCGTCATCGTGGTCGTCTCCGGATCGGTCGCGCTGGCCGCCGACACCATCCACAACTTCTCCGATGCGCTCACCGCAATACCGCTGTGGATTGCATTCGCCCTCAGCGCCAAAGCCGCGACACGGCGCTACACCTACGGGTTCGGCCGGGCCGAGGATCTGGCCGGGCTGTTCGTCGTCGCGATGATCACCCTCTCGGCGGTCATCGCCGGCTACGAGGCCGTCATGCGGATGATCCACCCGCAACCGATCGACCACGTCGGCTGGGTCGCACTGGCCGGGTTGATCGGATTCGTCGGCAACGAATGGGTTGCGCTGTATCGAATCCGGGTCGGTCGCCGCATCGGTTCGGCCGCCCTGGTCGCCGACGGCCTGCACGCCCGCACCGACGGGTTCACCTCATTGGCCGTCCTGGGCAGCGCAGGCGGGGTGGCACTGGGCTTCCCGCTGGCCGATCCGATCGTCGGACTGCTCATCACGGTGGCGATTCTGGCGGTACTGCGCACCGCGGTACGTGACGTGTTCCGCCGCCTACTCGACGGAGTAGACCCCGAGCTGATCGACCGTGCCGAACAGAGCCTGGCCGCCCAGCCCGGAGTGCGCGCGGTGCGCAGCGTGCGCATGCGCTGGATAGGCCACCGGCTGCATGCCGACGCCGAGCTCGACATCGACCCGGCGTTGAGCCTGCGCGATGCGCACCGCATCGCACACGAGGCCGAACACGCATTGAGCCACGCGGTGCCCAAATTGGTCACCACACTCGTGCATGCCTACCCGGCCGAGCATGCGGCATCTCTGCGATCCGGCTGACCCGTTCAGGACAGTAGACAGATCACCTGTGTCATTCCGGTCGCGCGCCCTGGCGCGACAGCGTAATCGCGATGGCCTGCAGGATCTCCTGGGGACTCTTGCCGATGGTGGCCTCCATGCCCATCAGCAACAGACCCGACAGGTTGACCAGGCCCGTCGTTAACACCGCCATCCCGCCGGGCTCGGCCAGGTAGCTGTCGATCCTGGCGCGCAACAGGTCGCCGTCGCCGTCGTCGATCCAGGCGGTCATGACGTCGATGGCACACCGGGTCTTGTCATCGTCGGTCATGAGTCGATCGACCAATCTCGCTAGCGGACAGGAGTACATCGGGCACGCATTGCCGGATGCATCCCGCCGTGTGATCTTATCAACTGAACACGTGTGGTTATGGACATATGAGGTCGCGGGGTTTTAGGTTGGACACCGGACACCGCGACATGCGCGCGACCACAGGCCCACCACAGGGCTCACCACAGGGCCACCGCGCCCCACCCGAAGATCGGAGAGCACCCACATGGCCGAGTACACACTGCCGGACCTGGACTACGACTACGGCGCCCTGGAACCCCACATCTCGGGGCAGATCAACGAGATCCACCACGGCAAGCACCACGCCACCTACGTCAAGGGACTCAACGACGCCATCGCCAAGCTGGAGGAAGCCCGGGCCAACGCCGATCACGCGGCCATCTTCCTCAACGAGAAGAATCTCGCATTCCACCTGGGCGGCCACGTCAACCACACCATCTGGTGGAAGAACCTGTCACCCAACGGCGGCGACAAACCCACCGGTGAGCTCGCAGCCGCCATCGACGACCAGTTCGGTTCCTTCGACAAGTTTCGCGCGCAGTTCACCGCGGCCGCCAACGGCTTGCAGGGCTCGGGCTGGGCGGTGCTGGGACACGACACCCTGGGCGGGCGGCTGCTGACGTTCCAACTGTATGACCAGCAGGCCAACGTGCCCCTGGGCATCATCCCGCTGTTGCAGGTCGATATGTGGGAGCACGCCTACTACCTGCAGTACAAGAACGTCAAAGCCGACTACGTCAAGGCGTTCTGGAACGTGGTGAATTGGGAAGATGTGCAACGCCGCTTCGCCGCGGCGACCAGCACCACCCAAGGCCTGATCTCCTGAGATCGCCGCCGCGGGCGATACCGCCGACGCGGCGCCGCCCCAAGACCGTCAATTGAGCGCGTCGCGATGCCCGCGGTCAGTCAGTGGAACAGACCGCCACCGTCGCACACCATCGTCTGTCCGGTGATCATCCGGGCGTCGTCGGAAACGAGGAACGACACGAGTCCGGCGAAGTCTTCCGGGGTGACCAGCTCCTGAATCACCTGATTCGACATCGTCTTTCGGAAGACGTCGTCGTCGGAATGGGCCCGGGTCCCCGGCGTGGCGACCTGCGCAGGCATCGCGGCGTTGACACAAATCCGATGTTCACCGAGCTCTCGGGCCATCACCCGCGTCATCCCGATCAACGCACCCTTGCTCGCGACGTAGGCGATCTGCCCGGCGCCACCGCTGAAGAACGTCCGAGACGCCACGTTGATGACGCGCCCCCGGTAGCGGCTGTCGCGCAGGGACGGAAAACACGCCTGAACCATCGTCAACGCTCCCACGGCGTTGACGTCGAAGTACCGGCGCATATCGGCCGGCGTCGCTTCCAGCAGACTGGTTCTGCCCGACAGCAGGCCGGCGTTGTTGACGACGACATCGACGCCACCGAACTGGTCGACGACCCGACCGATCACCGATGCGACCGAATCGGGTTCGGTCACATCGCAGTCGAATCGTGCAGCACCGACGTCGCGCGGCACCGGTTTGACGTCGAGAGCCGCGACCGCAGCGCCGTCGGCGGCCAACCGGCGAGCGATCGCCTCTCCGAGCCCGCCGGCCGCCCCGGTAACCACCGCTACCCTGCCTTCGAGTCTTCCCTCTGTGAGCGCACCCTGTTCGTCCATCGGTGCGGCAGCCTACGCCGCCGAGCGCGAACACGACGGCGCCAACGGCGGCGAGAGCCTGGGCGCGCCACACGTGCGCTCGCACACGCTGCCACCGACCACTGCAGCGGTGCACTCTGAGGATGCGGCGAAGGCCGCCACCCGGTCGTCCAGGCAGCGGCCGTCGTGACCGAGGAACCTCAGGCAGGGTTGAACAGCCGCGGCTGCAACCAGGCGCCGTTCTGAGCCTGGCGCAGCGCCTTCGCCCCGGCAAGCACTGCCAGGTCGGCCAGCGGCTCGATCGCGATCACCCCGAGGTAGGCGGCACCGAACGTGGCAATACTGCTGACCGTCGCGGCCGAGAAGCCCTCACCGTAGAGAGCCCAGAATGCCACCCAGGACACGATCCCGGCCTGATAGGTCGTCGACAGTGCCAGGGCTTGTCGGTACTTCACGTCGACGTAGGCGGTGTTCGGAGCAATCACCCTGTGGGCCACGTACTGCAGCGCGAACAGCGGGACCAGCAGTGTGGTCACGTTCATCCCGTACTGAGGCAAGTCGAAGGGCGCAAACAGGACACCCTGTATCAACAGCCCTGAGGCCAGTCCGATCGCTGCCGGCGCCGCGCCGAACAAGAGAAACAGCGTCGACCCGAGGATCAGGTGCACCTCGGAGACTCCGACTGGGAAGTGTGGAAATACCTGGAAGAACGTCAGTACCGCCATTGTTGTGGCCACACTGCTCAACAGCAATGACGGCACGCCACGTTCCCTGAGGTGTTTCCATGCCACCGTCATCCCATAGGCGCCGACGCCTCCGGCGGTGAGGTAGCTCAAGACGATCTTCGAACCTTCGACTATTCCGGGTTCAATGTGCATCGCGGTTCCTTATCTGTGGATCGGCAAAGAAATATCGGTAAAGACGCCCAACATCAGTGATGGTCGTCGGAAACGGAGTGATCACCACCGCGGACGCGAGGAGCAAGATCACCACCGCGGACGCGAGGAGCAAGATCACCACCGCGGACGGGAGAAGCATGATCACCACCGCGGACGCGAGGAGCATGATCACCAGAGTCGGTGATCACCGGGTTGGTGAGAAGGCTGCGTTGTTCGACAACGTTTTCCAGGGCTGCGACCCAGTGGTCGTAGTACTGCCAGTCGCCACGAGCCTCTTCCGGCGACTGTTCCCACGCCCCGATGGTGTCGATCAGGCTCTGCTGAAACTCACTCCACGGGTAGTGTCCGAATTCCGAGAGGGCCAACGCCAGGCCGAAGGCGCGCCGCTGCCACTCATGGTCGAACGACGGTGCGGCCTGGTCGGTAGTGCACGTGTCATGAAGTTTCATCCCTGCTGCCCCGCCACGCCCACGCCCATCATCGCTTCGGTACTCACTAGATCCATGAGTTGCTCGTCGGTGAGATCGTCAGTGCCGTAGGGACGTTCGGGAATCACGAACCACCGGGAATGACCGCTGGAATCCCACACCTTGATCTCGGTGTCGTCAGGCAACTCGACCCCGATCTCGGCAAGCACGGTGCGCGGCTCACGCGCCGCCCTGGCACGAAAAACCGGATCCTTGTACCAGTACGGTGGCAACCCGAGCACCGGCCAGGGAAAACACGAGCACAGCGTGCAAATCACCAAGTTATGCACACCCGGACCGTTCGCGACGGCCTGGAGGTGTTCCCCTTCAGCCCCGGCCATCCCCTCGGGAAGGTCCATTTCGGCCAGCGCAGCAGGGGTGTCGACCACAACTCGCGCGGCGAAGTCGGGGTCCCGCCACGCCTTAACCACGATCTTCTTACCGTTCAGCGGCGTCATCTCGGATTCGAAGTAGGCCAACACCTTGTCGACGGTCGCGCCGGTGATGACACCTTTCTCTATCAACAGCTGCTCCAACGCCGAAACCTTCTCAGCGCTGGCCTGTTCGCGATCATTCGGATAAGCAAACTGCTCTGTCACTTGTCATCCTTCCGCAGGTTGTAGATATGCCTCGAACAGCTCGGCATAGAGGGTGTTGGCGCCGGGTTCGGCCTGCACGCCCCAGAGCGCCTCAGGGGTGAACTCGACGATGTAGATCGGCATCGGGTCACCGATGCCGTCACCGGTATGAACGAAGTAGCCGTAGTCGCCTTCGAAAATGCGCTGCACCGTGCCGACCCGGTCACGCAGATATCCCGGCAAGCGGGTGTGGTCGCCGGCAGGGACGTCGGCGATACTCACCTTCTGCCCCAACGCGAACTTTGGGTGCGCGACATCGCGGCGAGGGCTGTCGCCTCGACGCAGGTAGTCGATCACCTGATCGTCGATGGCCGTGTCCCCACCGGCCGCCGAGCCCGCTTCCCCCAGCTGGCCGTTGAGTTCCTCTTCGGAGATGTAGCCCTTGTCGATGAAAAACTGGGTGATCCCACCCAGCCATTTCTCGTAGTAGCGGAACTTGAAGTAGTCAAACGGGTTCATCGCTTCGGCGCCGGTCCGCAGGCTCGCCCAGGTCCATTCATCGTCAAAAGCGGTCGGCACATCGTGGATCGAGTACCCCGGCAACGCTGAACCGAGATGGTTGCTCAATCCCATCATCGCCACATGAATGCCGAAGATCCGTTTCTCCCAGTCCTCGACGAACACCCGCTTCTCGAGATTCAGCGGCTCGGGCAGGCCTTCCAACCCGCCCAGATAGTGCTGCAGTTTCATGCCGTGGCACCTTTCGTGTCAGAGCGCTCAGCCGGCGCCGCTTTCGTCATCACATTCGCCAGGTACTCCGAGACAATCCCGAACGTCGCGCCCAGCACACAGGCGCACGCCGCCACCAACCCGGGATGAGAAATGCTCGTTGTGGTGATCAGCTGCCCCGTCCCGGCTACGGTCGAGACCGTTGAAGCGAAACCCACGACCACCGCCGGAGTCGTCGAGAGCAGCCCCACCCAGGACGCCTGGACCATCAGCGCACTGCCGACACCCACCGCGATGGCGGTCGCGGTGAGGCTGCCGCCAAGCAGATGCGCGGCATACAGACTGGCCGCAGCGATGAGGACACCTACCAGATTGGATGCCACCGAACGCACCCAACCCGCTGGCCCACCCCCGACGAAGAAGAACGACGCCCAAGCCAGAAACACCACCCAGATAGGCACGGTGATCACGGTGGCGGTGAACGCTACCGCCACCCCGCCGAGGACGCCGATGCTCAGCGTCAGCGCAGATCGCGAATCCATATGTTCCACCTTGGTTCGATCGACAGAATCCCGGTCCCGACACCAGGCGAGGTGCCGTACCGTGAACCACGTTGCGCGGGTGGTGTTTCCGATTCGTAAACCACGTTTTGCGAACCGGCATGGAGGTGGACATCTCGCCGGCAGAAACGGACATTCGAAAGCCGGACAGACCGAGTCGGACAGAACAGGCGAAAATCCGGACATCGGCGCGCGATCGGGTCGGCCTAGGCATCAGGATTATCCGATGTGTCACAAACGCCAGCCACGGCACATTGCGGTTCTGGTGTTCGACGGTGTTCGCGCATTGGACGTAACCGGCCCACTGGAAGTGTTCGATGTCGCGCGCTCCCTGGGCTGTGCATACTCGGTTGCGCTCTATTCGGCCGCCGATGCGCAGACCGTATTGTGTTCGTCGGGGCTGTCGTTCGACACGCGCCCCGCCTCGGAACTCACCCGCGGCATCGACACGCTGCTGATTCCGGGCGGCACGAACCTGGTGACTGACGCTGTCCCCCAACGGTTGCAGAACCTGATCCGGTCGTTGGCACCCGACGTGCGACGGGTTGCGGCAGTGTGCGCGGGCTCGTTTGCCCTCGGCTCGGCCGGACTGCTGGACGGTCGACGCGCCACTACCCACTGGCGATACCTCGACACCTTCGCAGCCCGCCATCCGTCGGCGCGCATCGTGCGCGACTCGGTCTACACCCACGACGACGACATCTGGACCTCGGCCGGCAACGCGGCCGGCATCGACCTCGCGCTGGCTCTCGTTGCCGAAGACCACGGTTCTGATGTCGCCCAGGAAATCACCAAAGAGATGCTGCTACTTTGCAGGAGAATGGAGGGGCACCCTCAAATCTCCGTCGCCGCACGAACACCAAGGCCCAAACATCCTGAGCTGCAACGGTTGTTGGCTACGGTAACGGCCGACCCGGCGGCAAACTATGAACTTGACAACGTGGCCGCACAAGTCGGTCTCAGCGCACGACACCTCGCCAGGCTGTTCAAGGCGCAGGTTGGCACGACGCTGCGCCAGTATGTCTACGAGGTCCGGTTGGAAAACGCCGTGAGCCTGATCCTCGCCGGGGAGTCCTTCCACGCCGCTGCTCAGCGCAGCGGTCTACGCTGGGGCGCCCGGGTGCGCGACTATCTCGAGGTGCACTGCGCGCTGCCCGATAGCGGGCCCACTTCCCGACTACTGATCGATCCCGGTGGTGCGGAAACGGTTCCGGTACACGCCGGGTGAGACCCCGAGGTTGCGGCGGAACGTCCGCCGCAACGTGTCCGAAGTCCCGAACCCCGCCCTGCGCGCGACAGCGTCCTGGCTGTCGTCGCTCGTCGCGAGAAGAACCTTGGCGGCCTCCAGACGCGCCTTCTCGACGAACCGGGCGGGCGTCATCCCCACCTGGTCCCGGAACATCCGCACCAGGTGTCGCTCGCTCACCACGGCACGCTCGGCCATCGCTGCCGTCGAGTGGTCGGCGCCCGGATCAGCGATCACCGAGTCCACGATTCCACGCAGGCCACCTGACACCGGCACGGCCGATTCGGCCCACACGCTGAACTGCGCCTGCCCACCGGGACGTTGAAGGAACACCACCATCCAGCGGGCCACCCGGCGCGCCACATTCGGGCCGTAATCGCTTTCTACCAGGGCCAGCGCCAGATCGATTCCCGCGCTGATGCCCGCGCCGGTGATGTAGCGGCCATCCTGGACAAAGAGGGAATCAGGATCTACGACGACCTCGGGGTATGCACGGCCCAGCGTCTCACAGTGCGCCCAATGGGTCGTCGCGCGACGACCATTGAGCAACCCGAGTGCAGCAAGGACGAAAGACCCGGTGCAGACCGAGGCGACCCGCCGCGACCTCGGCGCAAGTTCGGCGACCATCTTCCTCGCATCCGGCACACAGTCCGGGGTCGGCTCCTCGGGGATGTCGTGCAGGCCGGGAGTGAACGTGAAGTCCGCCGGCACCCCGCCAGGAACCAACAAGGTGTCGATCTGATCGGGCGCCTCGGCAAGCGCGACATCGACGTCGAGTTTCGCATAAGCAGTAGTACCGACCGCCTGGCCCGTGGGCGAAGCGAGCAGTACTTCGTAGTTGGCTCCGAAATCGTTGGCGCGCGCGAAGATCTCCAGCGGCGCCGCCACATCCTGCAGAGTCACCTTGTTGTAGAGCGCGAATACCACTGTTCGAGGTGCGGCCGGTGTCGGTGCTGCACTCAGGCGATGGTCCGCGGTCGTCCCCGATGCGTCGGCGGCGGCATCCTCACGTCTGGAGTCATGTCTGGAATCGTCGGCCATCTGTCCCGAATTGCCCTTTCCTGGCCCCCGTATCCGTACTGCAGTGTCATAGATCAGAGGCGATCCGACGCCCGAATTGCTCAGCGGATCGGGCCCCGCGTCCCCGATCCACCGGCGATATCCGAACGCTAGCCGAGGACCCGGACGCTGTCGCGGGGAAGCCGCCAACGCGGCGTTGCGGCGGCGGGTCTTTCACCGCGACACTCCAAAGGTTCGGGGCGGGCCAAAAGTTCGGGGCAGGACAAATGTTCGGGGCAGGTTTGAGACAGCCCGATGCGCAGTCGCCGAGCAGAGCGGTCGCCAAGTACAGATGGGATGCGCCCTTAGTCCGTCTTATCGCCTGCGGCTCTCGACCCCACCGCGGCATCGTCCTGAGAGAGCGCGAAGTAGTTCTCTTCCTCCTGCACAAAATGCAATCTCAGCAATGCATAGAGGCCGTAGAGGCAGGCCAGCAGATCGTCGACTTGGTAGGGCGCAATACTTCCGGCCGCCTCGGCTAATTGCACGTGAGTGCCGATGCGATCGGAGAGGCGCTGAATCTCGGCGTGGGTGCGGCTCATGGTGGCGGTGGCCTCGCTGCTGTGCAGCGGACCGGCCAACGCCGGATACAGCAGGGACTCTTCGGCGTGCTCGTGAGGCAGTATCCGTTGCTCGAGCAGCGCGTGGGCGGCGGCCACCGACTCAAGCGCGGTCTCGTCGGGCGCCTCGACGAGCCGGTCGGCGCTGTCGCGAATCTGCCCGAGGGTGTCGCGCAATTCGTCGTGTTCGGCGTCGAACTGATGCAGCAGGCGCTCAGTGTCCGCCGACAGCTCCACCTCGGCCTTGCGATTGCCGCGCAAGGCGCGTAGCGCGTTGACGATGACGGCCACGTCGATGCCTTCCTGCAGCAGCGCACCGGCGGCAGGGGCCAACCACCCCAGCGCGGCAACCACCATCGCCACCAACGACAACGTCATACCGACCGTGGCGCTCTGCACCGCGATACGCCGCGACCAACGAGCGGTGTCCATGGCGTCGGCGAGCCGGTCAAGACGATCGGCGGTCAGCACGATATCGGCGGCCTCCGACGACGCGGTCGCTCCGCGGGCGCCCATCGCCACACCCACCGTCGCCGCCGCCAAAGCCGGCGCATCGTTGATGCCGTCGCCCACCATCACCGTGACGGCGCGGTCGCGCTCGGCCCGCACCGCGGCGACCTTATCCGCCGGGGTCTGCCTCGCGAACACCTCATCGAGCCCCAGAACGGTAGCCACCTCGCGGGCAGGTTCGACGCGATCGCCGGTGAGCATCACCAATCGGTTGAAGCCTGCCTCTCGCAGCCGCCGCATCGTGCGCGGAGCCTGGCGCCGTAGCGGATCCCGCAACAGAACCGCACCGACGGGTTGGCCGTCGACACACACCCACGCCACCGCAGCGTTATCCAACCGCGCCCGGTTGAGCACACCTTGTGCCCAGGATGTCGCGCCGACGTCGACGGCGGACCTTCCGACGGTGACACGACGTCCGTCCAACGTGGCGGTCACGCCCCGCCCTGGCTCCTCGGTAGCCTCGGTGGGCAACGACAACCGCAGCCCGCGCGCGAGTGCCTCGGTGACGATCGCTTCGGCCAGCACATGCTGTGACAACTGCTCCACTGAAGCGGCCAGGCGCAAAATCCCTGCGCTATCACTCTCCGGCGCCGCGACGACGTCCACGACCTTCGGCTTCCCCTTGGTCAGGGTGCCCGTCTTGTCCATCACCAACGTGGTGGCATGGCCGAGGGTCTCCAAAGCGCCACCGCTGCGGATGATCACCCCGACACGCGAGGCGCGGGACAGACCCGAGACGATGGCCACCGGAGCAGCCAACAGCAGCGGGCATGGCGTGGCCACCACCAACACCGCCACCGCACGCACAGCCGAGCCGCTGAACAGCCACGCCGCACCGGCCACCACCAACGCCAAGGGCAAGAAGTAGGCCGCGTAGCGGTCGGCCAGTCGCACCACCGGCGCGCTTTCGGCGCCAGCCTCCTGGGCCAGCCGCACGATGCCTGCATAGGTGCTGTCCTCGGCGCTGGCGGTAGCGCGAAGCTCGAACGCGCCGCCGGCGTTGACGACACCGCTGCGGACCGGGTCCCCTGCCGAACGTTCCACGTGCAGCGGTTCGCCGGTCAACGCCGATTCGTCCAACACCGCCACGGAGCCGACGACGCGACCGTCGACCGGCACCACGTCACCGGGCGAGACGACGAGGACATCGTCGACGCCGACCTCGGCCAGGTCGACCACCTCGACCTGATCGCCTTCGCGGCGGCGCGCGAATCGCGGCGCACGCTCGAGCAAGCTCTTGAGGTCACGGGAGGCGCGCCGCGATGCCGCGGCCTCCAGGGCACGTCCGCCGGCCAGCATCACCGCGATCAGCGCACCCGCGAGATATTCGCCGACCAGCAGAGTTCCGACCAGCGACAGCACCGCGATCAAATCGACACCGAGCCGTCCTGCGCGTAGGGCGCTCAGAACCCACCACACCGCGGGCACGACGGCCAGCACTGTGCCCGCGATCCAACACCCGTCGGCAACACGTTCGGCGCCCAACAGCCAGGCCAGCCCGCCTGCAACCAGCGCACCCACGGTGAGCACCACCAATGCCGGTTCCATGCTTGCCCGAAACCGTGCGACGTACTCGCCGTTTCGACGGACCTCCATAACCTCGTGCTCCTCCCCCCACACTCGACCGGGCGTGGCCGCCGGCGCAGCGTTGCGTCGGGCCGCGAAGGCCGGCCACACTGCGAGTTGATCACTGTTCGTCGGCCTTAGGGCAGGGTCACAATGCCCTTTTCGGCCTCGTTTCGCCCCCTTCGACCACCCTTCGACCACCCTTCGACCCCGTTTCGGCCCTTGAACAGCCTCTACCGGCCTCTTCCAGCCCCGTTTTCGGCCTCTCCGGCCGGCGCCCGGCCCCTGCCCGCTCCTTTTCCGGGCTCCCCCCGGTGGACGCCGGGGCGCGTGGGCGCCGGTATGGCAAGGCTCGTCTTGCTAGCGGCGAAACCGCCTCGCTGGCTAGCGTTACGCCGTGACGATCCCATCCCATCCGGCAGAGCCGCACACAGGCTCAGTTGCCTCCAAACTCAACTGGCTGCGTGCCGGAGTGCTCGGCGCGAACGACGGCATCGTGTCCACGGCAGGCATCGTCGTCGGTGTGGCTGCGGCTACCGCCGAGCGGGGTCCCATCCTCACCGCGGGTGTCGCCGGCCTGGCGGCAGGCGCGGTATCGATGGCGCTGGGTGAATACGTCTCGGTCAGTACCCAACGCGACACCGAAAAGGCACTGCTGAGCAAGGAACGCCGGGAACTGCGCGAAGACCCGGTCGCCGAACTCGACGAGTTGACCGGGCTCTACGAAGAAAAAGGGCTGTCGCATGCAACAGCGCGCCAAGTCGCCGAAGAACTCACCGCCCGCGACGCGTTCGCTGCCCATGCCGAAGTCGAATTGGGAATCAGCCCCGAAGAATTGACCAACCCCTGGCAGGCCGCACTGTCGTCGGCGCTGGCATTCACCGTCGGCGCGTTGCTGCCGCTGATCGCCATCCTGGCACCCCCGACCACCTTGCGGGTTCCGGTCACCGTAGTCGCCGTGCTCGCTGCCCTGGTCATGACCGGAGCGGTCTCGGCAGCGTTGGGCGGCGCGCCCAAACAACGCGCAGTCCTACGCAATCTTGTCGGTGGCGGGCTCGCACTGATCATCACCTACGCGATCGGCCATCTCGTCGGGGCCGCCATAGCCTGATCCGGTTGAGCGGATTCCACGTCCACGACTGCCAGAATTCTGCGGTTCAGAAGTCTGCGCGAGCCAAAAAGCGTTGCAGCGCCGCCGCGTTGCCGTCGACGCGTATTTGATCGACTCGATGACGACCCCAGAGAAGCAGCAGGAGCTGTGAGGCAGTCGCGGTCACGGTCACGTCGGCGCGCTCACGGGCTGGGACCAGATACGAGGAACCGTCCCCGGCGCGGACGGTCCACCGGCTCGCGATGTCGACAGCGCGCAGACAGATGGTGTGCGCCGGCCCCTCGAGGTCACCCGACATACCCGGCAGTACCTCGGTGAGGAACTCGTCGACTCCATCACCGGCAACAGTGTGTTCAATCGGCTCGTGACCTCCGACGGCATTGACAGCATCCCAACAGTGCACCGCGGTTTCCTGCGCGACCCTGCGCCCGATGAAGCCCACGGTTTTGCTGCGGCCCCACGTCCATGCAGGTGTGTCGGGGTCCAGCTCCGCCAGAGCCGTGGCGGTCACATCTACACCGTCGCGAAACCAGGCCAACAGAACCTCGTCGGCCGGGCGCTCGGGTTCACTCCACGCCTCGGGGCCCGACAGCGCACCGCGGGCCACCCTGCGCCAGAACATGTACACGATGCCGAGATGCCACACCAGATCAGCCACCTGCCATCCCGGGCAACTGGGTACGACGCGGTCGAGTCGACCTTCGGCGGCGCCGGCCACGCGGGCGGCATCGCGGCGTAAGGCCGCGATGTGATCCGCTGGCTTCATAGCGCAGTCATGCTATATCCAGTCGCACCCCGCATATCACGCCGTATCGATCCTGCCTAAAGGGCACCGGAATTCCGGCAGCGCCGAGGCGGTGGTTCCGGCCGGCTCGATCGGCTCCGAGCGCCGTCGCCGTGACACCCCCACGGCGCCGCTATGCGCAACCAGGCGGATCGGGCAGGCTCAAGCGGCGCTCGCGCACCCAGGCATGGTGCTGGCGGCCCAACTCCGTGGCCGGTTCTGCGACACCGTCGGTGTCGTCCCAGATCGCCCGCACCGGAAGGGTTGCGCCCAAGATGGTGCAGATATTGACCAGGCCAAGTTGTTGCCTGCCGGTGAAGGCGCTCACCCGGGGAAAGCTGACGCGCGCCATCGCATGGTTGCTGTCTCGCAGCGCAAGCAGGTTGTGCACGACCCGCGCCTGTGTCTGCGGCGTGTAGGTCACCGGTTGCGGTTCGACGATCACGTCACATAGCAACTCCCGAGCCCATTGGCATAGGTCGTCTTCAGTCAGTGTCGGATCGGCATCGAGAAATCCCGCCTGTGCCGCGAGGTCGCGCAGCTCGGCCTTGCGTCCTTCCACCGCGACCCGTAGTAGAGCAAACCAGACCCGGCGTTCGTGTTCGGTGAACACCTGCACGCAGCCGAAGTCCAGGAACCCGACCGTCCCGTCAGGGAAGAACCGGTAGTTGGCCGGGTGCGGATCGCCGTGCATCAGGTTCGACAGCCGGCCGTTGGTGTGCATGAACCGAGTAATCACCTCCGCCCAGGTGTCCCGCAGGTGCTGGTCGGCGTGGCGGGCCTGGGTCCAGTCCATCCCACCTAGATAGGTCATGGTCAGCACCCGATCACCAGACGCCTCGGAAATGACGTCCGGGATGCGGATGAACGGATGGCCACGGTAGAGCTCACCGAAGGTCGTGATGGTCGCGGCCTCGTGCCGGTAGTCGACCTCCTCAGCGATGCGCGCGGCGGCCTCGCGCGCCATGGCGCGGATATCTGATCGCACCGCTGTGGCCGCGCGCACAAACTGCAGGAATGTCACCAACAACTCGGCGTTGGCCAGGTCGTCCTGGATGGCCCGGGCCACGCCCGGGTACTGCACCTTGACCGCCACCTCGCGGCCGTCCTGCAGCACCGCCCGGTGGACCTGTCCGATCGAGGCAGAAGCAACTGGGCGCTCGTCGAACTCGCCGAACATCGCGGCAGCGTCCCCAAGTTCGGTATTCAGAAGTTGACCGACCAACCGCGGGTCCATCGCCGGCACATTGACCCCTGCCTGGCTCAACGCCCGCAGGTACGGGCCGAAACCGCCGCCGCCCCAATCCTGATGGTCAGCCATCGACAGAATCTGGGCGGCCTTCATCAACACTCCGCGTGATCGGCCGAGCAGGTCCGCATAGCGCGCGGCAGACCTGTGGTGAAAGCGCTCGACAGCGCCCTCCTGCCCGGCCTTCTCCTGCAACCCGGCGATAAGGCGACCGCAGGCAGCCCGCGCGGTGAGGCCCGCCAGCGGCATGGTGCGCACGATCCGCCCACACGGAACTCCACGATCCCGACCCGCCAATACCGCTCCCGGTCCACAGTGTTTGTTCAGCACTTACATAGCTACACTAAGGGGGCGTGGTAGGCATGGCGAGCGGTCGACGCGGATATTTGAACGATGGTTGACTGCCGGCCGTCCAGGCTTCCTTGGCCATCTGCGGCCGTCCCTGACCATCCGCGTCCGCCCGGTGGCCTTAGGCCTTAGCTCTCCCGGCCGCGTGGCGGCGCGACAGCTGGCGACTCCGCTCAGGCCGGGGACGGTGGACACATCTCATCCGCCCCCGCGAACACGGTTCGCCGCGGCCCACGAGTGCCACCTGCCCAACCGGAGGTGGCCTTCGACGGGGCCGCCGGTTTCCCGATCATGCGCAGAGTGCGCGGCCGCTTTCACCCTGGAGCCGGCGCAACGCCTTGAACGCATAGGGGGTGATGACCGCGATCAAGACGAAGAACATGACGAACACGGCCCAGAAGTTCAACACGCCATGCCATGCGAACGGGCCGGTGAGGGCGAACGGAACCAAACTGAGGGGAACGTAGACCACCGCAACCAGGAAACAGAGGTATCCGACCCATCTCGGGAAGAGGGGCGGATCGTTGCGGTCCAAGACGATTGCACAGCCAAGCGCAACGCTCTGCAGGAAGGAGAACATGAATGTCAGATCGAAGAAAAACCAACCGAAATCGTAGAGCATCTGGATGGTCTCGGGCGAGCGGGTTCCGCTGCGGAAGACCGCGGTTTGCCATATGACGGCCGGGACGGCGGTGACCACCGCGGTCATCAGTCCGCCGATGAGTTCGGTCGACGACAGGGGCCCCATCGGACCTTCCATGCGGGCAATGATCTTGGACAGCGCAATGCTCCACGTGTAGTAGCACGGTGCCCCGACGACCATGAGCACCATGCCAATTCGGATTCCGGTCTCATGGGTTTGGAAATAGGCAGTGATCGCTGCAGCGTCCAGATCCTGGCCCGGCGGTGGCCAGAAGCCGGCGAATACCGCGAATCCGAGCAGACCCAAACCGGCGTAGATGCAGACGCTCCAGAGGGCCGCGCGCAGCAGCCGGTAGTCGGCGGGCGAATTCACAGTGGGTGACCCAACCGGCTTCAGGGTCGTCGTCATATCGACCTCCTCAACACCACGCCACATTCGTGCGCGCGTGCTGCTTGGTTCGTTGGCGCCATCGCTTCAATGAGCCGATTAATCAAATTAGCATTAAAAATATGCCCTGGGTCACGATCGGCCGGAGCGACCGCCGCCGTCATGCCCTGGACGTGCGCGGTGCGTAGACCCGACGACGGCGGCGCGAACCAGACCTGCCGCTCCGGCCGAAGGTCAGCGACGTGCCGGCGCACAAACCGGACACATCAGGTCATCGACATAAGATTAAGCGGTGGCCAAGCGCAGCAGGGGCGGCACGCGATCCGCGGATCCCGTCGTCGAGGACCCCGAATCGGCATCGAAGTCCGCCCTCACTCGCGCGCGCATTCTCGACGCCGCAGCCAAAGTCCTCAGCCTCAACGGCTACTCCGGTCTGCGATTGACCGACGTGGCGGCCGAAGCGGAAATCCAAGCGCCGGCGATCTATTACTACTACGGCTCGCGCGACGAACTGATCGAAGAGGTCATGTGGGCCGGAATCGCCGACATGCGCGAACATGTCGCGGCAGCGCTCGCGGAATTGCCCGACGGCACACCGCCACTAGAGCGGCTACTCGTCGCCGTCGAGGCCCACCTGCGACACGCATTGGAGATCTCCGACTACACGACGGCATCGATCCGCAACGCCGGACAGGTGCCGTTGACCATTCGCAAGCGCCAGATCCTCGAAGAGGAACGCTACGGCGACATCTGGCGCCGCTTGATCAACGATTTGGCACGCGAAGGCACCCTTCGCCCCGAACTCGACCTCTATATCGCCCAGATGCTCACACTCGGGGCACTGAACTGGACGGTGGAATGGTGGGACGCGCGCCGCGGTTCGGTTGAGGCGGTCGTCGCCAACGCGCAGACACTGATCCGGCACGGTATCGCCACCCAGGACTAGCCACCGCGCGAATCGGCGCCCGGGTTCAGTCGGGCGATCTAGAATCTAACGGTGTCTAGAAAAGTGGC
>CAZLTV010000003.1:41246-93649 GCA_964562545.1 uncultured Mycobacterium sp.
GCACACCTGCGCGCCACCCTCGATGGACTCGATCCGGGAACCTCCGCGTTGGAAATGATCATGGTGGCAGTCGAAGCGCACCTGCGCCATGAACTCGAGTTGTCGGACTACGCCACGGCGTCGATCCGCAATGCTGGCCAGATTCCAGCGCGCCTACGCACCCGCCAGCACGAACAGGAACGAGCCTACGGAGCAATTTGGCGCGAGCTGTTCGATCGCGCCCGCGCCGATGGCGAACTGCGCCCCGACCTGGACGCCCGCTTGGCCCAACTACTCGTCGTCGGGGCCCTCAACTGGGCTGCGGAGTGGTTCGACCCACGGCGAAGCTCCGTCGACTCGGTCGTCACCACTGCCCAGCACATGATCCGGCACGGCCTCGTCACCACACCAGTTGGCTGAACAGACGCGACCAGACTGCGCCTGCGAGATGGACGTCAGATACTTGCCAGACGACCGCCTGCGGCGATAACCATCTCGCCGACGTCGACGAATTTGACGCGAGGGCGGTGCACCGCCGCCCCGCGATCGCGCTCGGCGGCGTCGATCGCCCGCCACCCCGCGGTGTCGACCCAATCGACACCGCGCACGGCGAGCACATCGCCGACACTCGGACCGTCGGCCGGCTGCGGCTCGAGCAGGCCGGCGTCGAAATCCTCCCAAATCTTGGCGACGGTCTCCTCTGCACATTGACGGTTGGTGCCGATAACCCCGCGCGCTCCCCGTTTGATCCACCCAGTGGCGTAAACACCGGGCATCGGCCGATCCCCGTCCAGAACCCGACCCTGCCGATTGGGCACCACGCCGGCCTCGGCGTCGAAGGGCAAGCCTGCTATCGCATCGCCCCGGTAGCCGACTGAACGCAGAATAAGCCCCGTGTCGAGCACCTCGCAGACATCGGGCGCACCGGCCCTGGCGATGCGCAACCCCTCCACCCCGGATTCACCGATGATCTCTCGTGGTACCGAATCGAACCTCAGCACGATTCGCTTGTTCGCCGGATCGACAGGACGCTCCTGGAACTCGGCAAGAATTCCCAACTTGGCGGTGGTGTCCACGTCGTCGTCGTCGGAGGCCGACAGGTCTGCGCCCTCAACGACGATGTCGACGCCATCGAGAAAGCCCAGCGCGTAGAGCTCGGCTGCGGAAAACGCCGCATGCCGTGCCCCGCGCCGTCCGAGCACCACTACTTCACGAATATTGCTCTGCGCCAAAGCATCCAGCGCGTGTTGCGCGATGTCGGTCTGGGCGAGTTCTGCCGGCGACATGACAAGCATCCGGGCGACATCAAGCGCGACGTTGCCGTTGCCCACCACCACCGCGCGTTCGGTATCCAGTGTGTACGTGTCCGCGGCGTGGTCCGGGTGGCCGTTGTACCAGGCGACGAAGTCCGACGCAGCGTGATGCCCGTCCAGGCTTTCACCGGGAATGGCGAGATCGCGGCTGCGGGAGGCACCCACGGCGTAGATCACTGCGTGGTGGCGGGCGGCGAGCTCCTCATGGGTAAGGTCGCGTCCGACATCGACGTTGAAATAGCAGCCCAGCCGCGAATCGGCGAACAGCCAATCGAAGGAGTCGACGACCGCCTTGGTGCGTTGATGATCGGGAGCAACACCGGCCCGGATCAGACCGTACGGCGTGGGGAGTCGCTCGAACAGGTTGACCTCCACCCCACCGATGCGCAGCAATTCGCCGGCCGCGTACAGGGCAGCAGGCCCACTGCCCACAATCGCGACCTGCAGGGCTCCCGGCTCGACGGGCCGATGGTCGAGCACCTTCGTCGGGTAGGAGATCCGCAGCGGGTTGCGGGCGAAGTACGCTGCGTTGAGTTCACGGTACCGCTGCTGGTCCGGGGGCAGATCTTCGTCGTAGTAGATGGCGTCGACGGGGCACTCCGCCATACACGCTCCACAGTCGATGCATGCCACGGGATCGATATAGAGCATGGTCGAACCGCCGACGTCCCCGGCGGGGTCGGGCCGAATGCAGTCGACCGGGCAGACCGGGACGCAACTGGCGTCCTTGCAGCAGTTCTGGGTAATGACGAAGGCCATGTTTGGTACGCAGTTCCTTGTGACAGTTAGGGTTCGATGGACAGCGCGCCGGTAGGACAGTTGGCGACCGCTTCGTTGATGACTGCCAGTTCGCTATCGTCAGGCGTCTCGTTCAGGACGTGGGCCTGACCATCGTCGCCGACCTCGTACACATCGGGGGCGGTCATCTCGCACAGACCAATCCCGGAACACTTCTCGGTGTCAACGCGCAACTTCACTAGAACATCCTTCGCATCAGTTTCAACGTCCGCGGCGTATACGGCGGGTAGATCATCCGCGGGTCCGGTTTGGTCGGTTTCGACAGCACCGCGCGGCGGTGACTCAACGTCTCGAACCCCCACCTGCCGTGGTAGGCACCCATCCCGCTGTCGCCGACACCGCCAAACGGGAGGGAGGGCACCAGGCAGTGCATGGCGATATGGTTGATCACCGCGCCACCCGAAGGCACCCGGTCGATAATTCGCTGCGCTGCCCTAGGATTGGTGAATACATAGAGCCCCAGAGGTTTTGGCCGTGCATTGACGTAACGCACCGCCTCATCGATCGACTCGACCGCCACGATCGGCAGAACGGGCCCGAATATCTCCTCGCTCATCACCGGGTCATCGGCTGGCGGGTCCACCACCACTGTCGGCGCGATGCTCACGGAATCACGATCGTAAGAGCCGCCCACGATGATCTTGCCGTGGGTGCCCTCGATCATGGCCACCAATCTGTCGTACTGGCGATGGTTGACGATTCGGACCGCCTCGAGCCCCTCGCCCGCACGGAAGGCCTTGAGGTTCTCGACGATCTTGTCGGTGAGCTCACCGATCACGGAACGCTCGGCCAGTACATAGTCCGGGGCAATGCAGGTCTGACCGGAATTCATCAGCTTCACCCAGGCGATTCGGCGCGCGGCGACGTCGAGGTCGGCATCCGCGGCGATAATCACCGGGCTCTTTCCGCCCAATTCGAGGGTCACCGGGGTCAGCGTGGCAGCAGCTGCGGCCATGATCTTGCGCCCGATCTCGGTTCCACCGGTGAACACCGCATGATCGAAGCCCTGCGCCAGCAGATGCTGGGTCGTCGCGGCGTCGCCTTCGACCACCCGCACCGCCCGGGAATCCAAATACCGTGGCACCAGTCGAGCCAGCAGCGCCGAGGTCGCCGGCGCCAGCTCGGAAGGCTTGATGACCGCGCAGTTTCCGGCTGCCACAGCAGCCACCAGCGGCGCCAGGCTCAGGTAGACGGGGTAGTTCCACGGGCCGATGATCAAGACGACGCCGACCGGTTCGTACTGCACCCAGGCACGCGCGGGCATCTGTGACAACGGCACCGAAGCGCGTCGGCGGCGCACCCACTTCTTGAGGTGTTTGAGCGCGTAGCCGGCTTCGGCCTGTGTCGAGGCGATGTCGCCGAGCCACGCTTCGGGCTTCGGGCGGCCAAGATCGCTGGCCAGCGCCTCGGCGATCGCATCTTCTTGTTCGATCAACAGCTGCTTGATCGCTCGTAATTGCTTTATGCGCCATTGCAGTTCGTGGGTAAACCCGTCCCGGAACTCAGCGCGCAGATCTTCTACGATGTCAACGGCCTCGGCGACTGGCAATGAGGTGACCATCCGACCGCTCAGATCTCCGGCGCGGGAACGAGACCGGAAGCCACGGCACCCGAGATGCCGCCGTCCACGACGAGCGGATGCCCGTTGATCCAGCGTGCCGAATCGGAGGCCAGAAACAGCACCGCTTCGGCGATGTCCTCAGGGCTGGCGTGACGACCCAGCAACTCCTTGACACCGTCGAGATTGTCCTTGCCCATGGATTCCTCGAAGTCAACCAGGATCGGGGTTTCGACCGGTCCGGGCAACACCGCGTTGATGCGCAGCCCCATCTGGGCAAGCGCCAACCCCATCGTCATGGTGTAGACGGTCGTAGCCTCTTTCGAGAAGTTATAGGCGTTACCCTGCTGCGGGTGCGATTTGAACCAGGCCGCACCGTCTTCGAACGTGTCGGTGGCCAGCAGTTCGCGAATAGCCTCCAGCCTTGCGGGCCAGCCGAACCCGGCGGTGGAGGACACGATGGTCACCGATGCTCCCTGGCGCAGCCGGTCCAGCATGGCCTCGGTGAGGTGGCGCACGGCTAGCGTGTTGACGGCGACAACGAGATCGGCGGGCGCGGTACCGGGGATACCGGCGACGTTGATCAGGCCGTCGAACTCCCCATCGAGTTGCTCGAGTGCCGCGTCGATGCTGCGCGGGTTTGCCAAATCCACGTCGACGTGGACGGTCACCGCGGCGCGCGCCGGGTTGCGATCCAGCGAAATGACCTCGGCCCCAGCCGCCAGCAGTTGCTCTGCGGTCGCATGCCCGATGCCCGATGCCGCACCGGTGACGACGAAGCGCTTACCGGAGAAGTCCCACATAATTGTGCCTTATCTAGTCGATGGTGTACGGCAGTGACTTCACTGCGTGGACGAAGTTGCCGGTCAGAAACTCCGGTTGGCCCACCCGCAATTTGG
Organism: uncultured Mycobacterium sp.; assembly: GCA_964562545.1. Classification (GTDB taxonomy): domain Bacteria; phylum Actinomycetota; class Actinomycetes; order Mycobacteriales; family Mycobacteriaceae; genus Mycobacterium. Next base: position 45,794 of record CAZLTV010000003.1, read on the forward strand.
GCACGCGGAAGATCAGCTCACGGAAGAACGCCTCGAGCTGCATCTTGGCCAGAAACGAGCCCATACAGAAGTGCGGTCCACCTCCGCCGAAGCCGACGTGCGGGTTGGGCCTGCGAGTGAGGTCGAAGGAATAGGGATCGGTGAAGACACGCTCGTCCCGGTTGCCCGATGAGTACACCATGATGACCCATTCGCCTTTTTTGACCTCCTGGTCGCGCAGCACGGTGTCACGTGTCGCGGTGCGGCGGAAAGTCATCACCGGGCTCGCCCACCGCACGAACTCCTCAATGGCCACTTTGATATTGCCGTCGAAGTCGTTCGCCAGCAGCGCCTTCTGCTCAGGGAATTGCTGAAGTGCCAGGGTGGTCAATGACATCGTGTTTCGGGTGGTGTCGTTTCCGGCCACCGACAACAACACGAAGAACGCCCCGAGTTCGTCGTCAGTGAGCTGACGACCGTCAACCTCGGCCTTGACCAACTGGGTCATCAGGTCGTTGGCGGGGTGACGGCGGCGTTGTTCGGCCAGTTCGAGGCCGATCGTCAACATAGCGACCAACGAGTCGTTGACGACCTGCCCCGGATCACGCCCGGCCGCTACGTCTGCGTCGGCCCACGACACCATGCCATCGGCGTGGTGAGCGGCCTCGTCACGCAGTTCGTCTGGCAGTCCGATCATTTCGTAGATCGTCCACATCGGCAGTTTCTTAGACACCTGCTGCACGAAGTCACCGTCGGTGGTGGTGAGCAGATCATCGACGATTCGGACCGCCTGGTTGTTGACCTGGTCCTGGATCCGGGCGACTTGACGCGGGGTGAACACCGAACTGATCAGCCGTCGCAACGTCGAGTGCTTTCCGGCGTCCATCGCGAGGAAGGACTGCGCCGCATCAAGGATGTCCTCGGGGACGGCTTCGATCATCACCCCCTGCCCGGAACAGAACAGTTCGGGCCTCTTGCTGACATAGGCGATGTCCTCGTGTCTGGTCACCGCCCACACGCCGTCGACGGGGGCGGGTATCAACGCGCCCTCGATCGGTGGGTGCCAGCTGATCGGGCGTTCGTCTCGCAGTGCCTTGAAAGACTTCTCCCGCTCGTCTGCGGTGGCTGCCCAGAACTGCAGCGGCGAGATGCTCACGGTGTCGAAGGCCCTGGTGCGTTCCGGCATATCGATCGTCATGACCGTCCCTCCACATATCGGTCAACCAGCACACGCTTGGCCAACTTTCCTGTTGCCAGACGGGGAAGTTCGTCGACGAAGTCGACCGATCGAGGCGCCTTGTAATGGGCTATCCGCGCACGGACGTAGTCGATGAGTTGTTGTGCCAGCTCATCGGACGACGTGAACCCCTCGCGCAACTGCACGACGGCCTTGACCTGTTCGCCCATCTCGTCGTGCGGGACACCGATGACGGCGACGTCGAAGACGGCAGGGTGAACGGCGAGGATGTTCTCGACTTCTTGCGGATAGATGTTCACCCCACCGGAGATGATCGTGAACGCCTTGCGGTCGGTGAGGAACAAATAGCCATCCTCATCGAGGTACCCGACATCACCGACGGTGGTCCAGTTGTCATTGTCGCGGTGGCGTGAGGCTGCGGTCTTCTCGGGGTCGTTGTGGTATTCGAACGGGGCGACGTCGCGTTCGAAGAAGATCGTGCCGACTTCTCCGGGTGCAAGCTCGATGCCGTCGTCGTCGCAGATGTGCACGATGCCGAGACCCGACCGGCCGACCGATCCACGCTTGGTCATCCACTCGTCGCTGGTGATGATGGTCGTGCCGTGACCCTCGGTGGCTCCGTAGTATTCGACCAGGATCGGCCCCCACCAGGAGATCATCGCGTCTTTGACCTCGGGTGGGCACGGCGCCGCGGCGTGTACGGCCAGACGCAGTGAGGAGACATCGAAGCGCGACCGGACTTCGTCGGGCAACTGCAGCATGCGGATGAACATGGTCGGGACGACCTGGGTCGCGGTGACTCGGTACCGCTCGATGGCGGCGAGCATGCCCTCGGCGTCGAAGCGGTCCATGAGGACAACCGTGGCGCCGAGCGCCTGTACGCTGGCGCACCACTTCAGCGGCGCAGTGTGGTAGATCGGCGCCGGCGACAGATACACATCGCTGGGGCCGATCCCGAACACCTGAGACATCAGGGCGACGAGCGGATCACCGGGTTCGTGAACCTGGATACCGAGCAACCTCGGTTTGATTCCTTTCGGCCGCCCCGTGGTGCCCGACGAGTAGAGCATCTCGGTACCGCGCGGCTGTTCGGTGAGCTTGGGTGGTGCCGCTGACAACAGTTCCTCATAGCAGCGGTACCCGTCGGCACTGCCCCCGAATACGAACCAGTGGTCGACGGAATCAGTCAGTTTCGCGGCCTTTTCAGCCAAATCTGCCAATGCGGCCGAGGCGATGACGACCGAAGCGCCACTGTCGGCGAGGATGTAGGCGACCTCCTCGGGCGCAAGGTGCCAATTCACCGCCGTGACATAGAGCCCCGACCGGATCGCTGCCCAGTACACCTCGAACGCCTCGGCCGAGTTGTCCGACAACAAGGCCACCACGTCACCCTGCCGAAGGCCGAGGCCGTGCAGTGCCGAGGCAAGTTTTGCGGAGTTGTCCTCCAGTTCGGCGTAGGTCAGGACCCGCCCGGTCGCCGATTCGACGACTGCGGCGCGGTGAGGGTCGAGTTCTGCGTGCGCTCCGGGATACATGGTCTAGGCAATCAGGTCGTCGCGGCCGTCACGCTGCAAGCGCTCTACGTAGGACGGGTAGAGCTTTTTCGCCAACGGCGCGAGCTTGAGCAGACTGGCGACGTTGCCGTCGACACGGATCTTTTTCTTCGCCATCGCTAGTGGGAGATTCACCTTGCCCTGCCAGTAGGCGTTCCCGGTGTCAGCCGTCATCGACATCGTTGCGTCCCGGGTCAGGCCGCTGTCGCTGCTGTACACCGTCTTGTTGGCCATGTCGACGATGACGAGGGCCTCGGGGTCGGTGAAGTCGAATGCCACCACCAGCCCGGTGTCGATCAGCTTGGGGCCGATCTCGGGATCGACGAAGGCAGTTTCGAAGATGCCCCCGATGTAGGTGCGGACCTCCGCGGCGTCAGTGAACCCCATCGTTCTCCTTAATCTTGATTCAAAATTGGTGACAGTACCGTGCGGTACCCAGCCGTAAAATCTACCGACAGATTATGCCTTGTGTCACACACGGTAGTCATAAGTTCGCCGATGGTCAATGTGTCACGGAGCTTTGTCCCAGGTTAGAGTGGACAAAGAGCGATAGCTGATCTCAAGCACGCCTTGAGCTGGCATCCATCGACAAGGGCGCAGTTCATAGTTCTCAAGCCGACAAATTCGTCAAGTACACCTTCAAAAAGCGGCACCGGCGGGCATGCCGAGTAGCAACGCCGCTACGGGACGACATGAGACGAGGCATCCTGCGGTTCTGCCCCGTGCCACGCTGCGGCGATGATGCACCGGCGAGGGCTGAAACGATGTCCAGTTGAGTCGGCCGGGCTCCACCTCAGACGCGCGCGCCGACGGGCAGTCCGTCGACGAGTTGGTCGAGGTATTCGGCCATGCCGTGGATGCGGGTGCCGTCGACGGCGGTCCAGGTCATGCACGACTCGGCGATGCGGGTCGCGTTGGCTCCGTCGGCGCGTCGATGACGGAGCGGAACCGAGGACCGCGTCTCCCCGGTGAACCGCCAACGTCTGTCGGCCGCGGTCAACTCGACGGTCACCTTCTGAGGTTGATGGCTCTCATCGCACTCCGTGGACACCTCGACGTCGTCAACCTGATGCAGCCGCTCGCCGTCCCAGACAAATCCCCCGGTGCGCTGGCCGCCGTCTTGATCGCCGAAGTAGGCGCCCATGAACCCTAGGTTCGGCGACGTGCCGTGCAACCACCGATAGAACCAGGGCGCCTGCCACGACCGCGGTCCCCAAGAGTGGTCCCGTAGACCATATCCGCCGATCGAATAGCTGCTCTCACCAAGCTGAAGCGTTCCCGATATCCGCATGAGTTGTTCGTAGTGGTTGGGTGCGAACGATTCGCCGTCGCCATCGAAAGATTCCGCGTACGGCGGGGCCGCGGCTTCCAGCTCGAACGCAAGCGCGCAGTCGACGACGGGAGTCGTAGTCAGTGCCGATTTGGGATCGACCATCGCCGACGGATCATCCAACAGATTGACAGATCCTTCGAACGACACTTGGAGGCGCTGGAACGCTTCGATGCTCACGACGCTCATGCCACCGGCCCGGAACACATCGTTGTCGTCGAACGTCGGCCGTGCGAAACCAAAAGCCACTGACCCATCACCTAAGTAGAGGCACACTGTGCGCTCACCGCGGCCTTCGTTGGGGCGGTTCGCCAGTCGTAGAAACCCCCCGATGCGCTGGGCCGGGTCGTCGAAGTGGAAGTACATCGACTCGTTGAAGTTGGGCTCCGGCCCGACGGGATGGACGTAGTCGTCGGCAGGTGTCAGCACAGTCACTCCTCAATGTGGTCGGAGGCCGAGGCGAGCAGCGTGGCGATCGAGGCGTTAAGTTCGTCGAGATCAAGCGCGCCGTGATCGCCCATCGCTCCGCTGCGGCGGCGAGCCATGACGCCCTGCAAGAGACTGGCGGCACGCCACTGGGTAAAAGCCCGGTAGTAGCTCAGCCGACTAATGTCGAAGCCGGTGGCGCTGGCATAGGTCTCGACGAGTTCGGCACGGGTCGGAAAACCGCCGGCGCGGGTCGGGCTGGGCATCGTGATCGCGGGATCCTCGGGTGCGCGCCAGTCGTCGAGCAACCAAGCGAGGTCGACCATGGGGTCACCGATGGTGCACAGTTCCCAATCCAGTACTGCGGTGATCGCACCGTTGTCGACAAGCACGTTCGACAGCCGGAAGTCGCCATGCATGATGACCGCGGGGTTCCGCTCGGCCGGCTGACGGGCGGCCAGACGCGCGGCCACGGCACGCCAGCGAGCATCGTGCTCGCTGGCGGCACCAACCCGCGCCCAGGCATCGCTGACGCGTCGGATCTGACGGGGTATGTACGGCGTCGCTGACGCGTCGAGACCTACGGTCTCCGGGGTGATCCGATGCAGTCTGGCCAACGTGGTGATCACCTGCTCACCCAGGTTGTATCGCTGCTCCGGAGCGAGCGCAGCGGCGTCAGCCTCGCTTTCCAGCGGAGCTCCGGGCATGCGCTGCATGACGAAGAAGACCCCGCCGCCGTCAGTGTGCCCGACACCGACGACCGGAGCGACCGGAACCTCGCTTCCAGCCAGACCGGCAATGATGCCGGCCTCGCGGTGCACATCGTGGGCGTTGCCGTGACGCACACCGGAGGGAGGCTCACGAAGGACCCATTGGCGACCATCGAGGTCCGCGACGAGCGAGGTGATGTTGGACTGCCCGAAGCCGATGCGGTCGATGGCGACGGGCGGATGCACGGTCTGGCCCTGCGTAACAAGCCAGCGGGCCACCTCGTCGGGCCGGGTGCACATCAGTGCCGGCTTGGCTTCCTCCGGCGCCGCGAATTGCCCCGACGCCACCTCTGTCCCGTTTGACGGCACGACCAGCTTCCGTTCTCTTGGATCTCATCCGACTGTTGTGCCGCTCTCCGGAACATTGCCGGTTTCACGAGCCTAGCACTGTTTCTATTATCTGTTAGATTTCCTCAGAACGTCCGGACCGGAACGCTTTTCGTCGTCATCTACCGGTCGGGATTCGCCCGCCCGCAGGTCGCGCCGCGGCGTCGGTGCCCCAGGGCGTCGAACCCAACTCCTTGACGAGGCGGTATTTCTGCACTTTGCCGGTCGGCGTGGTCGGCAGATCCTCGGCGCGGTAGAACACCACCCGCTTGGGCACTTTGAACCGGGCGAGGTTGTCACGACAATGCTGCAGCACTTCATCTTCGGTGATGCGCGACTCAGGGGCCCGCACGATGACGGCGCAGCCGATCTCGCCCCACCGCTCGTCGTGCAGACCCACCGCAAAGGCCTGGCTGATGTCGTCTCGCCGCTCGAGCAGGTCTTCGATCTCCTTGGGCATCACCAGTTCTCCGCCGCTCTTGTACAGCTCCTTACTGCGACCGGTGACGCGCAGATAGCCGTCCTCGTACACCCGGCCGAGGTCACCCGAGTGCAGCCAGCCCCGGCGAAGGGCAGCGCTGGTCTCGGCGGGCCGGTTCCAATACTCCCGCATCATCGTGGGCCCCTGTGAAACGAGCTCGCCTTCGGTACCAGCGGGGAGATCGGCACCGGTTTCAGGGTCGACCGCCTTGTAGGTGACGAGATCATCGGTTCCGTCGATTGCAGCGCAGCCGGCCATCTTCGAGCGCCCGGCCGTTTCGGCGGTCCGAGCCAGCTCATCCTCGGGCCGGGTGAGCGTCATCGCGCCACCGCATTCGGTCATGCCGTATCCGGTGACGATCTCGCTTACCCCGAACTCGGCCTCGATCGCCTCCCACAACCAGATCGGCGCCGGCGCTGAACCGCAAAGAATCGCAGCAAGCGAACTGAGGTCATAGTCGCCCCGTTCGGGGTGCTCGAGAAGGGCCACGGCCATCGTTGGGACGCAGAGGATGTCGGTGGCACGGTGGCGTTCGATCCCCTGGAAGTACGATGCCGCGCTGAACCTGGTCTGCGGAATGATCGCGCCGCCGACGAATGTCGCCGAGAGCAGGCCTTCGACGTAGCCGAACATGTGATAGCAAGGCAGCGAAAACAGGATGCGCCGGCCATCCTCGTAAGCCCGTGTCAGCGCCGAGGCGTAGGCCGTACGAAGCGCCGCATCGTGGCTTACCAGCACACCCTTGGGCGACCCGGTGGTCCCTGAGGTGTAGAGCATGTCCCCGCCGCTGGACGGGTCGACGCTGATGCCGTCGCTGGCACCTGCGTGCCGCTGGCCGAGTTCGGCCAATCCGTTGACGGTCAGTGCGTCCGGGCTCGCACTGCCGTCGGTGTCGAGGAGCACGGTGATGGGGGCATCATCCATCGACTCGAGCATCTCCGGGTATCGCAGTCCGGCGAACTCCGTCATGGTGATCAGCACGCGACACCCCGAATCGGCGACGACGAAACGCAATTCGGCCGCTGAATACAGGTAGTTCATTGGAACCGCGATCGCGCCGACACGGGCGATGGCGAACTTGATCGGAACGAACTCGGGATAGTTGGCCATCACCATCCCCACCCGGTCACCGGGTTGGACGCCGAGGGCGATCAGACCGTCGGCCAACTGTCGCGCCTGAAGCCCGACATCGCGGTAGGTCATGGTCCGGTCGTCGGCCAGCACCATCGGGCGCGATCCATATTCGGTGACGCAGTCGTCGAGCCAGTCGGCCAGCGACCGCGGTTTCCACACCGGGTAGCGGCTGCGTAAAAGCGCACGGCGGTGGTCGACCGAAGCCATGGAGGTCATAGTTCGGTGACCTTTCCGCGGATCACCGCATCGCGGAGCTCGAATTTACGGACTTTGCCCGTCGGTGTCATCGGGAATTCGTCGGCGGTGAACCACCGCGACGGAACCTTGTAGGGAGCCATGCATCCTCGCAGATAGTCGGTGAACTTATGGATGTCGAGGGGGTTACCGTTCGAGCCTGGACGCACGACGGCGGCCACGATTTCGCCGAGACGGTCGTCGGGTAGACCGATGACCGCGCATTCGTCGATGCCGAACTGCCCGGTGAGGTGAGTCTCCACCTCCGCTGGGGCGATGTTTTCTCCGCCACGGATGATCAGTTCCTTCAGGCGGCCCGTGATGGTGAGATATCCGCGTTCGTCCATGACGCCGAGGTCGCCGGTGTGGACGTAGCCGTCTGCGTCGATGGTGCTGGCGGTGGCGGCGGGGTCGTGCAGATACTCGACGAAAGTCTGGTAGCCGCGTGCACAGATTTCGCCGGTTTGGCCGCGGCGCACGACCTGCCCGGTGCCGACGTCGACGACACGGCAGTCAACTTGCGGTATCGGTCGCCCGATCGTGGTGAGCTGGTCGTGTCGGGCGTCGTCCGGGCGGGTGGCGGTGAGCACCGAGGACAGTTCGGTCTGGCCGTACAGATTGATCACGGCCGCGCCGAACACGTTCTCGGCCGCTTCGATCAGCGCGGCGGACACGTTGGAGGCGCCTCCCATCACGATACGCAGCTGCGGCGCTGGTTGTGAGCTCTTACGTTGGCTGTTCAGTAATGCTGAGAGAACCGTGGGCACGTAGAACAGCACAGATACGTCGTTGTCTCGCAGTGCTTCGAGAACCGGCTCGGGACTGAATCGGTCCACGAGAACGACCGTGCCTCCGATCCACAACGGCCCCAGGGTGGCGATAACACAGCCCGCGGTGTGAAACATCGGCAGCGGGTTCAGACACACCTCGCCGTCAGGAGCCCCGACCACTTGCATGGTCAGTCTCGCGACGTTGACCAACGACCGGTGGCGAAGCACCACACCTTTCGGATGTCCGGTCGTGCCGGAGGTGTACTGCAGCATGACGACATCGTCGGGGTTGTCGGGAATGTCCAGCACGCCGCGGTCAGAGCCGGTTCTCGGCTGTCGGGTCGGCATGTCTGCCAACGAGATACACCGCAGCTCGGGCAGTCGTCCGGCCACGCGTGCGATCACCGCAGCCATGTCGTAGTCCCGGTCGCGATCGGCATGCAGGACGACGGTGGCTTGCGAATGTTTCAGCGCGTAATGCAGTTCGTCTTCCCGGAATGCCGGGTTGACGGCAACGAGGACAATCCCGGCGAGCGCCGCACCGTATTGCACGATGGGCCACTCGATGACGTTGGGGGACCACAATGCGACGCGACTGCCGCGCTCGGTGACCTCCAGCATCGCTTCGGCGACGGCTGTAGCCCGCTCGAGCAGTGCACAGTAGCTCAGTCGTTCCTGATCCCCCGATCCATGCCGTACGCCGACAACCGCGGTTCGCTGGGGATGTTGTTGTGCCCGTTGGACGAGCAGTTGACCGACAGTGACCTCGACGAGGTCGACGCTACGGTCGGCGTTCCACTGCGCCAGCCTCTCCGGTGTATCCGTGTCGGCTTGCCCTGCGGCAGTCACGGTCAGACCGGGCTCGAACCCAGCTTGGCGCTGGACATATCGCTGATCTCGGCCCAGCGCGCTCCGATCTCCTCGAGGCTGGGGGCAGATCCGAATGTGACACCGTCGTTCTGGAACTGGGCGACCCGCTGCACCAGGCCCCCACCAACGACGAACACCGAGCCGGTGTCGGCGTTGCCCTCAGACACCAGGTATCCCACCGCCGGTGCCACGAGTTCCGGATCGAGCTTGTCGAGCAGTTCCTGTGGTGCGACGTCCTCAGTCATCCGAGTGGCGGCCAGCGGTGCCACTGCGTTGGCGGTGATGCCGTACTTGGCTCCTTCGATGGCCAAGGTGTTGATCATCCCGACCAGGCCCAGTTTCGCGGCGCCATAGTTGGCCTGTCCGAAGTTCCCGAAGATCCCGGCGGTCGACGTGGCCACGACAACACGACCGAAACGCTGCTCACGGAAATGCGGCCAGGCGGCCCGTGTCACGTGAAATCCGCCGTAGAGATGGACTTTCAGTACAGCATCGAAGTTCTCTTCGGTCATTTTGTGGAAGGCGCCGTCGCGAAGGATCCCGGCGTTGTTCACAACGCCGTGCACGGCGCCGAATTCCTTGATCGCCGTCTCGACGATCGCCGCCGCACCGTCGGCGGTGGCCACCGACGAGTAGTCTGCGACGGCTTTGCCTCCTGCGGAGCGGATCTCCTCGACGACCTTGTCGGCCATGCTGGTGCCCGCACCTGTCCCGTCACGGGCCCCGCCGAGGTCGTTGACGACGACGAGCGCGCCATTGCCGGCCAAGAACCGGGCATAGGACCGACCCAATCCCCCTCCGGCGCCGGTGACGATGACGACTTTGTCCTGCAGTCCGGGCACGACCACACCTTCCGTTTGAGAGTTAGAAGATTCTTTGAATCTTGTTTCAAAACTGTATCAGGCCGAAGATCGTTGATCAGAGGATTTTTGAACATGCCTGCTAGCGATATGCGACGCTCTAATTGAATATGAAGTCAATTAGTGCATAGGAGCGACCGAAGTCGGCGCAACCGCGCAAGTCTCGCCGTGGCCGGAATCGGCACACGGCGAGACTTGCCGCCGGGCAGGAAGTGTCGAGCTATCGAATGGGAGCACCGCGCTCGGCACCGACGATGGACACGAAAGACACGCAGCCTCCGGGCCGACCACCCAGGTTGTGTGTCAATGCCGTTCGCGGGTTGGCGATCTGGCGTTGCCCGGCCTCGCCACGGAACTGCAGCCAGGCCTCGTAGAGCATCCGTAGGCCACTTGCTCCGACGGGGTGGCCGAACGATTTCAACCCGCCGTCAGGGTTGACCGGCAACCTGCCGTCGGCGTCGAACTCCCCAGCCAGGACGTCCTTGACGGCACGCCCCTCGTCGGAGAAGCCGAGGTCTTCCATCAATACCAGTTCCGTCGGCGTGAAGCAGTCATGCACTTCGGCCAGCGACAACTGCCGGTTGGGATCCTCGACGCCGGCCTGTTGGTATGCGTCACGCGCCGAGCGGACGACTTCGGGGAAGCTTGTGTAGTCATAGCCCGGATCCATCGAGCCACGAGCCGAACCCGCAACCAGGGAAAGGGCTTTGACATACATCGGACTGTCGGTGTAGTCCAGAGCGCGATCGGCCGGCACGATCAACGCACACGCTGCACCGTCGGACACTCCCGAGCAGTCGAACACACCCAGCCGCCCGGCCACCTTCGCCGCTCCGTCGATGGTCTCTTTCGATACCGGTGATCGGAACTGCGCTTTAGGGTTTCGTGACCCGTTTTGGTGGTTCTTGAACGCTACATGGGTCATGGCCTCACGCATTTCGGAGGGATCGACTCCGTACTTGCTGCAATATGCCGGATCCAACAGCGAGAAGGCCGCCGGAGCAGTGAGCGACAATTCCGGGGCGGTGCCGTCGCCGGGCGGGTCTGCCCGAAGGAGTCCTGAGAAGCCGGAGTCTTTGAGCTTCTCCACACCTACGGCCATCACCACGTCATAGGCACCCGATGCCACCCCATAGCAGGCGTTGCGGAAGGCTTCTGAGCCGGTGGCGCAATAGTTCTCGACCCGGGTTACCGGCTTGTCCGCGGTGCCCAGCGCTCGGCTGAGAGTCAGCCCAGACTGTCCGGACCCCAGCGTGCCAAGCCAGTAGGCGTCGACATCGGCACGTTCGAGGGCCGGGACGGACCCCATGCATTCGGCAACGGCCTCCAACAGCAGGTCCTCGGTTGAGCTTTCCCACCGTTCGCCGAACTTCGTGCATCCCATGGCGACGACGGCGACTTTGTCCGCGATGCCACGACTGGTCATGGTTGCTTCCCTTCTCCGGGATCGACGAGGCGGGCCTTCCAGAAGTAGTCGTGCACGTCGCCCGCGGTGAACAGTCGCCGGAACGTGAATTGCACCCGCTCCCCCACTGCCAACCGGTCGGGCTCGGCGTCGGCGACCTCGAGCGTGCACCGGCCGCCCCCGTCGATGTCGACGACGGCCTGTACCACCGGCGGTGACGGCGAATAAGCCAGCCGGTCCACGGTATAGGTGGCGATTTTGCCGCCCAGTCCGGCCACCGGGACGTCGACCATCCGGTCCGCCGAGCCGCAGCCACGGCACACGCTCATCGGCGGGAGGTGGGTGAACCCACACGTTTGGCAGCGACTACCGGTGAAGCCGAACTTCCAGCCCACCGCACGCGACGACGGCGGCCCGGCCGGCCGGTCGGGTTCGGGCCGGCGCGGCGGCTCCATCTCGACCAGGCCCCGCCAAGATAGGTATCGCAGCTTTTCGACATCCAGCCCACCGCCACGCTGCGCCTGAACCGAGTGTGGCTGCCTGGCGTGCACCAACGCTTCGGTCGTGCGGAGCAGCAGTGTGTCGCATCCGTCGACGGCGGACACAACGAGCACCGTCTCACCAGCGCCCGCCGTATCGAGCACGCCGCTGAGCGCAATGAGTGCGTCGGCGGCGCCGCTGTGACCGATCGGCGAGGTCACCGTCGACCGCTCGCCTTTGGCCAGTGTGGTCGCACGCTTGACGACGGCTGTGTTCGGGCACGCGATGACAACGTGGTCCACGGCCGAGATGTCGGCCTGGTCGAGTGTGCGCGAGACGGCCGCCGCGATCAGGTCGCCGTAGCGTTGTGCGCCGAACCGTTCCTCCCATTGCGTTCCAGTGCCTGCCGTGGGTAACCGCCAACGGTCGAGGAACTCCTCGGTCAACGACGTCGCGGCGACGATCTCGGCAATGCCGTCACCGGCTCCGAACAACAGCGCCCCTGCCCCGTCACCGCCGAGCTTCTCGTCGGCCGATCCTGGTCGCCCTGTGCGCACATCGGCCGCGACGACGAGCCCGCCGACCTGGGCCGCCAACCGCCACGCCGCGACGGTGCTTCGGCCGGTCCCGCACATGTCCGCCGCGAACGTCGACTGCGGCAGTCCGAGGGCGGCGTGCACTGCCGTGGCGTTGGTCTTGTCCGCATAGGCCGGGGTCGAGGTCGCGAAGTAGATGTGTTCGGGCACGGGCTGGCCGCGAAGCGCGCTGCCTGCTGCCGCGACGGCCATGGTCGTACTGTCCTCGTCGAAGGACGCCACGACGCGGTCTCCCCGACGCAGGCCGATATCGCGTCCGGCCAGCCGGTACCGAGGGAGGTAGGCGCCGTATCCGAGGAGGTTGTTCGTCACGTCGGCACCCCGCTGAACACGGCCGCCAAACCCTGGCCGCCACCGATGCACATGGTCTCCAGGGCACGTCCGCCACCACGACGGCGCAGCTCGTGCAGCATCGTGGTCATGATGCGCACACCGGTCGCGCCGATCGGGTGCCCCAGCGAAATGCCCGACCCGTTGACATTGAGTCGTTCCTCGACGTCGTCGAGCTTGGTTCCCCATCCGGCCAACACGGCCAGCACCTGTACCGCAAATGCCTCGTTGACCTCGATCAGATCGAAGTCGTCGAAGCTCAAGGAGGTGCGGGAGAGCAGTTTGGCGACCGCATGCACCGGGCCTATGCCCATCCGCGCAGGCTCACAACCGGCCGCCGCCCAGCTCTCCAGATAGCCGATCGGTTCCAGCCCCAGCGTCTCGAGCTTGTCTTCGGCGACCACCAGACATGCCGCCGCGGCGTCGTTCTGCTGGCTGGAGTTACCTGCCGTGACGGTTCCCCCGGCCTGGATCGGGCGCAATGTGGCCAGTTTGGCCGGCGTGCTCTCGGGTCGCACGCCCTCGTCGAGAGACACGGTGATCGGTTCACCGCGGCGCTGTGGCACGTCGATGGGGACGATCTCGTCGACGAACGCACCGCGCTGCTGCGCAGCCGCGGCCAGTTGGTGACTGCGAGCGGCGAAGTCATCGGCGGCTTCGCGGTCGATGCCGTAGTCGGCGGCAAGATTCTCCGCGGTCTCGATCATTCCGCTGATCGGCCCGAACCGCCATGCCGGCTGGGACATCTCGCGTCCCCGATCAAGCCGGTCATAAAGGAACTGATTGCCAGAGCGGCTGCCCCAGCGTGCGGTGGTGGTGTAGTGCTCGATATTGCTCATCGACTCCACGCCGCCGGCAATGACCACGTCGGCAGCGCCGGTCTGCACGGTCATCGCCGCGGTGATCACCGCCTGCAGTCCACCCCCGCACCGGCGGTCGATTTGCAGCCCCGGAACGCCGACAGGCAAACCGGCGTGTAGTGCAACCCATCGTCCTATGCACGGGGCTTCGGAGTTTGCGTACGACTGGGCCATCACCACGTCCTCGATCAGCTGTGGATCGACGCCGCTCCGCTCGACGACCTCCGTGACGACCCGGGCCGCGAGATCTTCTGCGCGCAACGGTCGCAGCGACCCACCGAAGGTCCCCACCGCGGTTCGCGCGGGGGCGACGATGGCCGCGCGCCTCACGGGCGGGCCCCACCGTCGTGGGTGTCGGTGTGGGCCTCGGCACCCTCGTCACGCCACCGACTGTGCGATGGGTCGAGCAAGCCCGACAGCTTGTGGTCGGGCAACCAGATGATCGTCTCAAGCTCCAATGCGTCGAGGAAGCGAACCCGACCGGTGCGGAGGTCGCACAACCGCAACCGAGGGCCGTTACCGGACGTGTCGAATGAAATGGAAATCTCGGCAAATTCGCTGCCGATCACCGCGCCCACACCAGGCACCTCGACAGACGTAGGGTCACCGAACTCGATGGGCATGCGGATCCTCCTAGATCAAGAAGCCCAAGGTGGGCAAAGGTCGGTCATTGTCGACGAGGACGACCTTCTTGTAGACCAGACGCAGCGCCTCATCCTCGCGTCGTACCCGGTAGGTCACTCGCCCGCCCCACAGGTGTGTGTTACGTGCCCGGGACTCGACCACCAAGAAGTTCGCGCCCACCTCGAGATCGACCCCACCGTTCGGATTGGGCACACCGCCGAGAAATTCGATGTTGGTGAGCAGGCGGCGCATGTTCGACGGCGGCGCCTGCGCGTAACGACGTCCGGTGCGGTGCTGTTTGAGCCGGGTCGCGATGCGACTACGGTTGTCGCAGATTACCGACATCTCCCGGCCCGAATCGCCGCCGTCACCGCCGACCGGAACCCAGTACAAGGCGTCGTCGGTCCACAGTGCTTCCCAGGCGTCGTAGTCGGATTCATCGGCTAGTCGCGCTTCGCGGTACAGGAACTGCTCGACGTCGACCCGATCGAAACCAGCGGGCACCTCGGTCGGTTGCGCCACGGCAGTCACTTCGCCTCCATCAGCGTCTTGTAGTGCGACCAGAACCCGCGCATCCCCGTCTCGTCGGTGGCCGAACCGGTCTTGAAGCCGTTCTCGTCGACGACTTCCCGGTTCAGTCCCCGGCGCACGTCGAGCCACTCGGGGTTTAGTACGGCCAGACCGGCCTGGTTACGTTCGTACATTTCGGTGTCGTCGGCCAGCAGCATTCCGGCCGGACCGACCGACCCGATGCATTGGGACACCATGCGCTTGTTGAGTTCCGGAGCACCGGCCAATTGCACTGCGGTCGAATACTGCACGCACTCGGCCACCGACACCGGCTGGATGTTGAACACCTGGATTTCGGCAATAAACAAATTGGGGAAGATCATCACGTGCGGAGCCCCCTCGATGAGGATTTGCTCAGCCCGTTCGCCGTACTCGGCGCGCATCGCCGCGACGTAATCGGGGACGCGTGACTCTGTTGTGCCGAACCAGCGCATGGGTTCGGCGAACTTGCGGAATTCCGGACGAAGGTCGTTTTCGCTGTGCCCGTTGCCGAGGTCGCGGGTGACCGCAGTCGACGCGTCGGTGTAGAGCGGCGCGATGGTGCTGCCGGTCACCCCGAAGATCGAGCCGTGCACGAACTGCGGGTGGTAGCCGTCGGTCTCGTTCTCGGCGAGCAACTTCCAGTTGGCCTTGGTCTGATGCTGCAACCAACCTGCGTTGAGTTCGACTTTGCCCTGGGGGGACAACCGTGCCAGACGGTCGATCTCGCCGGCTGCGGCACCGAGATGCTCGACCAGGCTGGGGCCGTCTTCGGCGAAGCTGCCGAACACGAAGCCGTGGTACGAGTCCATCCGCGGGACCCGGCCCAAAGGCATATCGAGGTTCCGGCCGCCATAGCCCTTGAAGAAGGGGTAGCCGATGAGTTCGCCGTTGTTGCGGAATGTCCAGCCGTGGTAGGGGCAGCGGAAGGTCGACGAGTTGCCCTTGGCGTCGTCGCAGACCTGGTTGCCGCGGTGAGAACAGCGGTTGAGCAGAAGGTGCAGTTCGCCTTCGCGATCACGGGTCATGATCACGTCCTGCAGTCCCAGGCGTTTACGCACATAGTCGCCGGGCTGCGCGACTTCGCTCTCGTGCCCCACGAAAACCCAGGTGCGGTACCAGATCTTGCGTAGTTCATCAGCGAAGATCTGTTGGTCGGTATACAGCGATCCATGCACTTTACTGGGCAGGATGAGGCGGTCGTAGGGACTGCCGGTATCCGCCGCAGCGTCGATGACCGAGGTCATGATTGTGCTCCTTTCACCGTGCCGAAGTCCGGCCGTCTCTTCTCGTGGAAGGCGGCGATGCCCTCGGCGAAGTCGTCACTTCCGAATAGGAGTGCTTGGTGGCGCGCTTCGAGCTCCAGTACCTCGAGGGGTTCCAGGGAAGTCGACACCGCGGTCAGGGCTTTGATGACGCCGTACGCCTGGCCGGGACCCGCCGCTAGGCGCTGAGCGTCGGCAACGGCACCGGCTAGCGCGCACCCCGGTTCTGCGAGCGCGTCGACAAGACCCCACGCTAGCGCCGTGTCGCCGTCGATCGGCTCGGGCAGCAGCAGCATCTGAGCGGCCTTGGCCGGACCCACACGGCGCGGCAACGAGGCGAAGATCCCCATGTCGCCGGCGAGCCCGACATTGGTGAAGGTGGTGGCGAAACGCGCATCGCGAGCCGCGACGACTCGGTCGCACGCCACCGCCAGTGCCGTCCCCGCGCCGAAGGCTGCTCCTTCGACTGCGGCGATGACCGGCTTGTCGGTGCGCCAGATCGCCCTGATGACGCGTTGGGCCAGTTCCGCGCGTTCGGTGGCTTCGTCGACCGACATTCGGCGCATGGTGGCGATGTCGCCGCCCGAGCAGAACGCACGGCCAGCACCGGTCAGCACGATCGCACGGACCGAGGCGTCCTCGGCGGCTGCGGTGATCGCTTCGGCAAGCTCGATTCTGAGCGGGATGTCGATTGCGTTGCGGACATCCGGCCGGTTCAGCGTGAGGGTGCGCACCGCGCCGTCGTCGTTGCTCAACACGTTCATCGGCCGGTGAACCTCGGTGTTCGGCGCTCGATGACGGCGCGCAGCCCCTCAAGGGCGTCGGACGTTCCGGACAGCTCTGAGACGGTTCGCGACTCCTCGGCCAGGCGCTGTTCGACCGACGCTCCGACGCCGTTCCAGACCAGTCGCTTGGTTGCCGACAGCGCCAGTGTCGGCAACGCCGTCAGCGTGGCCGCAATTTCCTCGGCGCGGGCACTGAGCGCGTCGTCTGCGACGACTTCGGTGACCAACCCGAGGTCACAGGCTTCGGATGCGCCGATGGTGGGGTTGAGCAGGAGCAGCCGCAGTGTCTGCCGCAACCCGATCAACTGGGTCAGTGTCACCGACGAGCCGCCATCGGGGGCCATCCCCACGCGCACCGCGCCGGAGAAGAACTTCGCTGTTTGGCCGGCGACGACGATGTCCGACGCCGCCACCAGCCCAAGACCGCCGCCCCCGGCGGCGTAACCCTGCACGGCAGTGACCACCGGTACCCGCAGTTGGATGAGTGCCGAGGTGGCCAGCTGCAACCATGCGGTCGCTTCGCGAAGGTACTCGGGCAGGTGTTCACCTTTGGATTCAAAGGTCTTCACATCGCCCCCGGCGCAGAAGTTGCGTCCCTCTCCGGTGAGCAGCACGACCCGCACCGCGGGGTCGGCGTGACACTTCAGCACAGTGGCGTGCAGTTCTTGGAGTAACTCGACGTTCAGCCCGTTCGATGCTTCCGGGCGGTTGAGCCGCAGCCGGGCCACGCCGTCGGGGCCGACGTCAAGGGCGACGGGTGCGGTGGTCATTGCCGTCATTTGCGAATACCTTTCACGGGTTGGCTGGTCGCGGCGAGTGAGACCGCATCGCGCAGAGGCCCGCGCGCACTTTCGCCCGGCGTCATCGACTTCCTCCCACTCGCGCGAAGTCGTCGACGCCGTGGCCACAGATGTGAGCGACGACCGCATCGATCTCGTTGTCGAGCCCTTCGGCAAGGGTCCGGTGCGCGGTGCCGCCGACGAGGCGTTTGACGGTGGTCACCGCCGCCCGATCACGCTTGGCCAGCTTCGTAGCGAAGGTCGCAATGCCCTCGTCGAACTCTGTAGGCGAGAAACTGCGGTAGGCCAGCCCGAGGCGCACGGCATCCAAGCCGCTGATCCGGTCACCGCTGAGCAGCAGAGCCGTCGCGGTCTGGCGGCCGACGAGCCGTGGCAGCCGCTGTGAACTCCCGCCGCCCGGGATCATGCCGAAGTTGATATGGCTGTCGGCGATTTTCGCATCGGCGGCGACCAGCGCGATGTCCGCGGCGAGCATGAGTTCGAATCCGCCGGCCATCGCGACACCGCGCACCGCGGCGACGACGGGGATGTCGATCGCGGCGATGCTGTCGCACGCGCCACGGAAGGTGTCGAACAGCACGCGAAGCGCTGCGGGGCCTTGGGACCGCAGCCGGTCGACCTCGTCGACATCGCCTCCGGCACAGAAGTTTCCCCCAGCACCGCTGAGGACGATCACGGCGACCGAAGGATCCTCACCGGCACTGGTCAGTGCGGACTGCAGGTCCGCAGCAAGCTCGACCGTGATGGCGTTGAGCTTGTCGGGACGTTCGAGCGTGAGGTAGGCGACGCCCTCTTCGACGCGGGTGACGACGGTGCTCACATGTACCTCCCGCCACCGACCTCGATGACCGTCCCGGTGATGTAGCTCGACAAGGGGCTGGCGAGGAACACCACGGCTCCGGCAACCTCTGCGGGCTCGCCGGCCCGTTTCATCGGAACGGCCGCTTCGCGTTCGGCGAACACCTCCGGCGGCATCGCCGCAGTCATCGCGGTCCGGATCAGGCCCGGCTGGACCGCATTGACTCGGACGTTGTGGTGAGCAACTTCTTTGGCCGCGGCTTTGGTGAGCCCGACTATTCCTGCCTTGGCGGCGCTGTAATTGGTTTGGCCCGGATTCCCGGACTTGCCCGACAGCGAAGAGATGTTGACGATGCTGCCGCTCTTCTGTTCCCGCATCACCGCCGAAGCGTGTCGCACACCAAGCCAGGTGCCGCGCAAATGGACGTTGATGACGGCATCGAAGTCGGCGACCGACATCTTCTTCAGTGAGGCGTCGCGGGTGATACCGGCGTTGTTGACGAAGAGGTCGAGTCGGCCGAATTCAGCGGTGGCAGCGGAGACTAGTTGTTGGACGTCGTCCTCGGAGGTGACATCGCATGCCACCCCCAGGGTGCCGTGGTCGTCGGCGGCCGCTTTCGCCGCAGCGCCGTCGATATCGGCGAACACCACCTTGGCGCCGTGGCCGGCAAGCACGCGGCCGATTTCGAGTCCTATCCCTTGTCCCGAACCGGTCACCACAGCAACCTGGCCGTCGAGCAGTGGCTGGTTCATTCGCGCCTCCATCGGCCGACTTTTGACTATCGATTTCTAATCTAGGTTAAACTACTGAAGCGGACAGCCACAAGCGACAGCAGTCAGGAGCCGGCATGGATTTGGGATTGGCCGACGCGCGAGTCGTCGTCACCGGTGGAGCGTCCAACATCGGCCGCGGCATTGTGCACGCCTTCGCCACCGAGGGTGCGCGAATCGTGATCAACGATATCGACGCGCCGCAGGCCAAGAAGGTTCGCGATGAAGCGCTGGACCTGGGGGCTTCGGCAGTCGAGACCGCGATCGCCGACCTCACCGCACCCGGTGCCGCCGAAGCCGCGATCGGGCAGGCCGTCGACCACTGGGGCGGACTCGATGTCCTCGTCAATAACGCAGGTTGGAGCGTGCCCGGGTTCATCGCCACCGACACCGACCGGGACAAATGGCAACGTACGATCGAAATCAACCTTTTCTCGGCCATCGCGGCCACCCAAGCCGCGATTCCGCCGATGAAGCAGGCCGGAAACGGTGCGATCGTCTTCATCGCCAGCGACGCGGCGTTCGGCCAGATCCGCCAAGGGGTGTACGGGGCATCGAAGGCAGCCATGGTGGCCCTGGCCCGAACGACCGCACGCGAACACGGCCGGCACGGCATCCGCTCGAACATCGTCTGCCCGGGCCTGGTCATTCCAGACGGCCCTGACGCGGTCGGCGAATCAAGCTTGTGGGCAGCCGGAAACGACGAGGTTTTTAATCCAAAACAGATCGAGTTCATGATGAAAGACACGCCGCTGCGGCGGCTGACGAATGCCGATGACATCGGGCGGGCGGCGCTCTGGTTCTCATCGCCGTTGGCCGCTAGACAAGTTACCGGTCAGCTGATTTCGGTCAGCGGCGGCTACACCATGCCCTAATAACCGGCCCTAAACACCATGCCCTAAACACCATGCTCTAAGCACCAGCCCCAAACACCAGCGCCAGCCGGTCATCCGGCGAAATCCGCGAGCCCGGGCCCAAGAGCCGCCGGCTCTTGGGCCCGGACCAAACGTACCGCGCACCCGTTCGAACTCAGTCGGACTGGGCGCGCGGCACGGGTTCAGTGCTTGACCGGGCAGCCCACCGACGCATCCATGTGTTTGACCGCTGCGGCGAAGTTGCTCACCAGCAGGTCGGGCTGGCCGAGCTGAAGCTCTGGCATGCGATGCAAGATCTGGTCGAGCATGTGCTTGATCTGCATCTTCGCCAGGAAAGCGCCCAAACAATAGTGCGGCCCTCCACCGCCGAACGCGACGTGCGCATTTGGCTTGCGGGTGATGTCGAACCGCCAGGGATCATCGAACACCGTTTCGTCACGGTTACCGGAGGAGTAGATCATGACCACCCAGTCGCCCTTGCGGATCTGCTGACCACCCAACACCGTGTCTTGGGTCGCCGTACGCCGGAAAGTCATCACCGGAGTGACCCATCGCAGCACCTCGTCGACCGCGGTGTCGATGCGCCCCTCGAAATCCTCTAGTAGATAATCGATCTGGTCGGGGTGGTCGACGAATGCCTTGGTTCCCAACGACAGGGTGGTCCGCGTGGTGTCGTTTCCGGCGAATGACATCAGCACGAACATCGATGCCACTTCGTCGTCGGTCAGTTTGTGGCCGTCGACCTCGGCCGCGACGAGATTGGTCCAGATGTCATTGCGCGGGCAGGCACGTGTCATTTCCGCGAATTCCAGGCCGATGGTCAAGTTTCCGATAATCGCGTCATTGATGACCTCCGCGGCGGTACGCCCATCCGCGATGTCCGGATCGTTCCAGCCGGCCAGTTCGTCCGCGAAATGCGCAGCCTGGTCGCGGTACTCCTGTGGCAACCCGGCCATCTCGTAGAAGGTGTTCATCGGCATCTGTTTGGCCACAGCCTCGACCCAGTCGCCCTCTCCTCGAGCGATGAACCGCTCCACGATGTCGATCGCGCGAAGACGGATCTGCTCCTCGATCTTCTTCACCTGCTTCGGCGTGAACGACGAGCTCATCAACCGGCGATAGGTCAGGTGACGGCTCCCATCCATGGCCAGGAAGGACGACGCGGCCTCGAGAAATTCATCCGGGACCTCTTCGAGCATGGTGCCCTGGCCCGAACAGAACAGCTCCGGGTGGACACTGACCTCGCGAATCAAGTCGTGTGTGGTCACCGCCCAGAAACCGGGGATGCCGGCCGGAGCCATGTCGGTCTCGATCGGCCGCTGCCAACTTACCGGCGCCCGCCGCCGTAGTTCGGCGAACGACACCTCCCGCTGCACGGGGGGCTGAGCCCAGAAGGCTTTGGTTGAGATATCGACGGGGTCGTACACGCGACCGTCTACGCTCGTCGCCGAGCTGGGCTGAATGCTCGTCATCGCAAACTCCTAGCGCCGGAAGGCCCGACAGCTTTTCTATGTTTGATTAAATTATGTGACTTACATTGCCATGTGGGGTACGCCACTGTCAATGTCAATGCGCGGCGATTCCCGCGCCATGCCGACCGACGCCGGGCCATCCGATCCGAGTTAGGCGACAATCAAGAGCGACCAAGGACAACCAAGATCGCCGAGAACGTGCCACGGATCGCGGCGCCGCATTCCGATCCGACCCGTTCGGCATGCACCCATGTCGGTCTACCGACACGCACCACGCAGAAGCTGGGGCCTGTCGACGAATCAGGCGGGGGGCTGATAGAACGCGGCCGAATTGCGCAGCTGCCAAATCTGAGCCGGACACAGGATACCGACCGCGTAGGACACCACATAGGTGGCCGACTGCTCGTCGTTGGGGAAAACATCGCGTTTGGTGTCGGCCATCAGCTCGGGATAGGGCACGCCGCGAGTCACCTTGTCACATAGATCCCAGCCGTAGCCAAGGGCATCGTTGTTCGGGAAGTCGAAATGGCGCCGAACTACGACGTTGTAGACGTCCTCGACCTCGGGGGCCGGGACCGCACCCGCCGGCGCAACACCGAACACACCGGTCGAGACAGCGACCCCGACTAGGGCCGCGGCTAGGCTTCGGCGCCGAATTCCGTTCACGACATCAGCGTCTCACAGAGACATCAGGCCCAACAGTTGAACGACGTTTTCCGTTTAAGCCCAGTCGAATACAGGCATGCTTCAGTTCCATTCCGCCTCCGCCCGAACTCCTGCCAGAATCCAGCGAATCGTGCTATCCAACCGAGCGCCGATCGCACCCGCTTCGGTGGGCAGAGCGCTGCCGCCACTTCCTGCGCGCACGGTCCGGATGGCGTCTCCGATGGTGACATCCGCAAGCGACAGGCTGCACGTGGTGGCCACCTCGCGCGGGATTCCCCGCCGCATCGCCCTCGCGGCGAGAGGGCCGACGAACCGCTCAACAGCCGGAGTGTCGTCGTAGGCAAGGAGTTCGGTCAAGTGCGGATGGGCTCGCAGCATAACGTGAAAATGATGACACCAGTTCAGAGCGGCCTGCTCCCACGGCCCCCCTCGTCCTCGGGCAGTCCAACCGTGGCGTAGTGCAGCGCCAGTACACCGCTGATTAATTGGTCACGACTGACGATCCTCTTATAGAGCGTTCGCGTCGAGATCCCCAACCCGGCGGCCAGTTGTCGGACGGTGAGGGCTGCGACCCCCTCGGCCTCGAGCATGCCGAGGGCGTGTGCATAGATCGCATCGGTGGAAGTCGCCGGCGACGGACCCCGCGGACCGCGCGGCACGGGGAGCCCAACGTGGTTCGTTGGCTGCTCAACCTGAAAGCCGATACCCACAGTCCTCCTTCACCCCATCGCTGCCGCACATCGCTGGTCTAAATGCACCCGCGCACACACGGATCAGCGGGGGGCGAGGATTCAGGAACCAGCATCGTGTCACCGCTGTGCTGCTGAGTGAGGTCGACGTCACCGTCGAGCTCGGGGGCGATCGGAACGAACTGGCAGATGAACGAGAGGGCAATATCACACGGTGGCGGGCCCGGGTTCGCCGTTGCGGCAGGGGCGCCCAGGAGTGCGCAGGCTAAGACGCCACCGGCGATCAACCACTGTGAGAGGAAATTCGACATCAGATCTCCCTGGATGTCGCGCTTACGCGATCGCGCCGGCGAGGTCTGCCGACATTGCGCGCAGCTGCGCACCCCAAGTACCCCAGTCATGCTGGCCATTGATCGGAAAGTCGAAGTGCCCGTTGACCCCTCCGACCTCTCGATAGTGCGCGTAGAACGTCCGGTTACTCCCCTGCGCCTGATCGCAGTAGTCGATCATCGCCGCCGGGTCACTACAGGTCAGTGTCGCGGGGCTGTAGACCCACACCCGGGTGTTGTTGTCGACCAACAACTGCACGTGCGCGTTCGGATCGTGCCATTTCCATCGACCAAGCTGCGCCGCTCCCCACATGGCCTGCGTATTCACCCCGCCGAACCGCGCCATTCCCGCGGTGATGGCGCCGTTCATCTGGGTGGCCGAGGGGGTCAAGAAGCCCGATAGGGATCCCGCGTAGCGGTAGCGCTCCGGATGGAAAGCAGCAAGCGTCAGCGCCCCGGTTCCACCCTGCGCCGCCCCGACGATCGCATGGCCGCCCGCGGCCAGTCCCTTGTTCGCAGTCAGCCAGTTGGGCAGTTCCTGAGCGAGGAACGTCTCCCATTGTTTGGAGCCGTCCATCTCCCAGTCGGCGTACATGCTCCAGGCTCCGCCCGCGGGGGCAACTGCCGAGACTCCCCTACCGGCGAGGGCGTCGAAAGCTCCGGCTCCCACCCAGTTACTGACATCTGGTCCGGCGTTGAACGCGTCCAACAGGACCACTGCGTGTGGGCCACCGCCGCGAAAGGCCACCGGGATATCACGACCCATCGCCGCCGACGGCACCATCAGCGTTTCGACAACATCCGTGACGTACGTGACGTCCGCGCTCGCCTCAATCGGCGTCCACAGACCCAACCCAAGCACGGCGGCCATGACAACATGCAGGACACGCCCGCGGCGACCGCCACCAGAGGACTCGCGCACGGATCAGACCGACGAACGCGCCGACAGCCGGCCAACGACCCATCGACGGCCACGTAGCCGAACTCTGACTTCGCAGCCGGCTTCGGATTCGCTGTTTGGGTCCACCGTCGACCTCCAGTCTGAGCGCGCGGTATGCGCCAACTCACTCACCGTTCTTCCTAGCACGAGTTTCTACGCATAGATAGATTTTTGTCATATCGCCGCCCGGATTCACTTCTAATCGCACCTTCTATGCATCACCACATGGGTGTCCGAAGGTATGTTGTTATTTTAATGGTGATTTGACGTTCATGGCCCTGCGCGGGCAAACGCCGGCGCCGCCACAACCGGAAGGACACTGCACGCATGGGCACAGGACCACTGAACGGCATCTCCGTTATTGAACTCGGTGGAATCGGTCCAGGGCCGTTCGCCGGGATGCTGCTCGCTGACCTGGGCGCAGACGTCATCCGCATCGATCGCTCGACCACGTCCGAACTGTTCCCGGGCGACCCTCAGCTAGATGTGCTCAACCGCGGAAAGCGTTCGGCGATACTTGATCTCAAGAACCCCGACGCTCTGGAAGCACTATTGACCATGATCACCCGCGCCGATGTCCTCATCGAGGGATTCCGGCCGGGTGTCGCCGAACGGCTCGGCGTCGGCCCACAAGACTGCTGGCAGCGTAACCCCGCCTTGGTGTACGGCCGGATGACCGGATGGGGTCAGGTGGGCCCATTGGCCCAAACCGCCGGCCACGACATCAACTACATCGCCGTCACCGGGGCCCTGCACGCGATCGGTTCGGCAGGTGGACCACCGCAGATTCCGGTGAATCTGGTCGGCGACTTCGGTGGCGGAGGCGCCTATCTGGTCATCGGTGTGCTCGCTGCGTTGAGAGAAGCGGATAAAACCGGGCAAGGGCAAGTTGTCGACGCGGCGATCACCGATGGTGCTGCACATCTTCTGGCCGCCGTCCACAGCGTGTTCGCCACCGGCACATGGCAGGACGAGCGTGGGGTCAACATGCTCGACGGCGGTGCGCCGTTCTACAGCGTCTACGCCACCGCCGACGACCGATACGTCGCGGTGGGTGCGCTCGAAAATCGCTTCTACCGCGAGCTGATCGCCGGGCTTGGCCTGGATCTCGATCCGCGCACTCAGAACGACCGATCGACGTGGCCCCGCATGCGAGAACTGTTCACAACCACCTTCGGCGAAAAACCGTTGAAGCACTGGGTGACGATCTTCGAGGGCACCGACGCCTGCGTCACGCCGGTCGAAAGCCTGCGCTCGGCTGCAGCTCATCCCCACGTCTCCGAACGCGGCAGTGTTGTCGAGCGTGACGGCGTGATTCAGCCCGGATGCGCTCCGCGGTTCTCGAAGACGCCGACGAGCCCGGGCGCGCGGCCGCCGCGGCCCGGGGCACACACCGCCGAGGTGCTGCGCGAGTTCGCGGTGTCCGGCGCGGAATCTTTGCTCGAGCGCTCAGCCGCCGTTCAAACCTAGCCTGCGCTAGGCGCAGCCGCGCCCGGCCGTACCAGACGGGCACCGACATGCGCACCGGGTGTCGCCACGATCAAGCCGACACTTCGGCGAGCGACTCGCGCCGGTTGGTACACGTGCGGTGCTTGTACTCGCTCGGGGTGATCTGGAATTGCGCGGCGAACACCCGGGAAAAGTGACTCGGGTTGGCGAAGTTGAGGATCGCCGACACGGCCGTCACGCTGCGCCCCTCGGAGAGCAGATCGCGGGCACGCTCGAGCTTGCGCACCGAAACGATTTCCGCGACCGTCTTGGGCTCGGACTGGAATGCGCGATGCAATGTACGGACCGAGACGGCGTGAGCAGCAGCGATGGTTGATGGCCGGAGATCGGGATCGAAGATGTGATCGTCGATCCACCGCGCCACCGAGATCCGCAGCGTTGAGGAAAGCGACGTGGACTCGGTGTCGCGGGAGGACTCGATCGTCCCCAGCGCCAGCTCTAGGAGCGCGTTGCGCGTGCGCCGGTAGGACAGCGACAACGGCTGATCGTGATCACCCAGGTAGGTCAGAAGCTGCCGAAGTAGTGGTGCAGTAGGCGCGTCGTTGAAGAACGCCAAACCACGCTCCCCCTTCGGCGCGAACGACAGATGCGCAAACACAGAGGTGGGAATCAGCAACGCACTTTTGCGCAGTCGCACCGGCACGCTGAACAGCGTCGGCACCTGGCAATCCCATAACACCACGTCACCGGCGGTGAGCCGGTGGGTATTTCCACCGATACAGACGATCTCGCTACCCGAACGCACCACTGCTAAGGCGAAATACCCTCCAGCGGAGGGCAATGCTGCGCTCGCGGGGCGGGCCAACTCGCGGCTGGACCACGAGACGTCGACGTACACCACATCGTCGATGGGCACCATGCTCGCAAACTCTCCAACACCTGCGCTGTTGCGTGTATCCGGTACCGAAATGGGCACGAACTGCGCCAACGCGTCATTGAGACGCACGAAACTGGGCTCGTCAGCACAGACCGACCAGGTAGTACTCGCGGACGTCATCATCGCCTCCGAAAGTTTTATTTCTGGTTAAAAACTAGCCCATAACTGTGTTCCGTGTCACCAAAAGAGCAATCCTTGGCACCCACAGGCATGCGCTGCGACTTCCCCGCGGTCGACCATTACCCAGCACGGCGCCACTGTCGTGCGCACAGGAGGAGTTTTGGTCACCACACGCATCCGACCACCGTTTGCCGATGTCCGGGTCGGAAACCTCGACTTCTGGCTCACCACGCCGCGCCAGCGCGAAGCGCAGTACTTCGCACCGTTGCGGGCGACCCAGCCGGTGTCATGGCAGCCGCCCGCGGAGGGCACCAACCCGATAATCGACACGAACGAGGACGGCTTCTGGGCGGTCACCGGTCACCCCGAGATCGTCGAGATCTCCAAGAATCCGGCCACGTTCTGCAATGGACAGGGCACCAACTACGACGATTTCCCGCCGGAGGCCTACGAAGCCGCCGGCTCGATCCTGGTCCTGGATGCGCCCAGGCATGTCAAGGTCCGCGGTTTGGTCTCATCAGCGTTCACGCCTCGCCGGTTGGCGAAGATCCAAGACCAGATCGCCGCGCAGGCCGCATCGATCGTCACCGACCTGTCCCGGCACGCGACCGGCGAATGCGATTTCGTCGAGCACGTCGCCGCGCGCCTGCCGCTGTGGACGATCAGCGAAATGGTCGGGGTTCCCGCGGACCGGCGCGACGACATGATCGCCGCCGCGCTCAAGGTGAACGGGCTACACGATCCGGACATCAACCAGGGCCGCGACCCGGCGGCAGTGTTCGCCGAGGGACTCACGCAGCTGCACGGCCTGTCCCATGAGATTGCCGAACAGCGGCGGTCCCATCCCGAGGACGATGTGATGACCAGCCTCGTCAATGCCGAGATCGACGGCGAGAAGCTGACCCAGATGGAGATCTCGTCCTTTTTCGTCCTGCTCTGCGTCGCCGGCAATGACACCACCCGCAACTCCACCAGCATCGCGATGCACGCCCTCACAGCGCATCCGCAACAGCGCCAACTGCTGACCGAGAACCTCCATGAGATGCTGCCGACGGCAATCGAGGAGTTCCTGCGCTGGGCGAGCCCGGTGATCACCATGCGCCGCACGGCGACCCGCGACACCGTGTTCTCAGGAATGCAGATCCTCGAAGGCGACAAGGTGATCCTCTTCTACCCTGCCGCCAACTTCGACACACGGGTCTTCGACAATCCAAACACTTTCGACCTGCTCCGGAAGCCTAACCCGCACTTGGCGTTCGGTGGCGGTGGCCCGCACTACTGCATGGGTGCGCAGCTGGCCCGTATGCAGTTGAAATCGATCTTCACCGAGCTACTCACCCGCGTGCCTGATCTGCAGGTCGGCAAACCCGAATTCGAACTCAACACCATTATCAGTTCCGTGAAGCGGATGCCGTGCAGCTTCACACCAACCGCCGTGAAGGAGCATGCGTGACCCGCACACCTGCAGAACTGGCCACCCAACTCGTAGAAGCCTTCGGCCGCCCTGACGACATCGTCGCCGTCCTTGCCGAGGATGCCACCTGGTGGATCACCCCGGCGACACCGGTCGAGGTGATGAACAGCGTCAGCACCGGCCGAGAGGTCATCCGCGGCAACATGCAGCGGGTATTCTCGATGCTCTACAACGGCGATACGATGCACACCACCGTGCACAGTGCCATCAGCGAGGGCAATCTCGGCACGGTGCGGTTCACCCTCAGCGGCGAATTCCCCAACGGCCAGGGCAACTACACCAACGAGTACTGCGTGTGTGTCGAGACCCGCGGTGATGAAATCGTCAAGGTCTGGGAATACGTCGACGGGGCCATCGCCGTCGTCCAAATGCAGGCCGCCGGCATCGACATCCAGCCGGCGGGGGTGTCTTGAACCGCCCCCACGCCGACCTGCGCGACGAACTCCTCGCCGAACGCAAGCTGTCCCCCGGAGAGTTCTGGGACACCTGCGAACAACGGCTCGACTGGCCGCTCGACCAGGGGCTGAACCTGGCACACGAATGCTGCGATCGCTGGGCGGTCGACCGCTCCCGGGTGGCGGTCAGTGTGCACGACCCCGACGGCAGCGTGCGCCGGTGGACCTACTACGAGCTGATGAGAGCGTCTCGCGCCCTGGCCAACGCGTTCACCGCCGCGGGGCTACGGCGCGGCGACCGAGTCGCCGCTGTTCTCGACCAACAGATCGAGGCCTACATCTTCGCATTGGCGGCATGGCGAGCCGGCATGGTCTACGTGCCGCTGTTCGTCGGCTTCGGGGTCGATGCACTCGCCGAGCGCATCAACGGCGCCCAAGCGGCGGCCGTCGTCGTCGACCACCGTTACCGCAGCGCATACGCCAAAGTCGCCACCGCGTTGAACTCGGCTCCTGCGGTGTGGACGGTCGCCGGGCCGCGCGGCACCGGAATATCCACTGGAGACACCAGCCTGTGGAGCGAAATCAACTCCAACAGCGACACTTTCGCGACATCCCAGACCCGCCCCTCCGACTGCGCGACGTTGATCTACACCAGCGGCACCACCGGCAAACCCAAGGGCGTCCTGCACCCCCATTCGCTCATCATCCCGCTGCAGGGATTTCTTCGGCACGTGATGGCTCCCGGCTGCGACGACTGGGTGTTCGCGGGCGCGAATCCCGGCTGGTCGTTCGGGCTGTACCCGGCAGGACTCGGGCTACAGTCACTGGGCATCGGGCGCGTCATGTACACCGGCAGCTTCGATCCCGCTGTCTGGCTCAGAGTCATGCACGAGGAGCGGGTCACCTACATAGCATCGGCGCCCAGCGCCTATCGCGGGTTGATTGCCGCTGCCGCGCGCACCGGACTGCCCGATACGATCCGCGGAGGGCTGTCCGCGGGCGAGCCATTGACGACCTCGCTGGTCACCTCCTGGAGCGAAATCGGCGGCGGGCAGCTCCAGGATGCATACGGGTCGAGTGAAATGTCCATGGTCCTTGCCAACCTCGCGTTCGACGATCGCGAGATTCCCGCCGGGGCACTGTCTTCGGTAATTCCGGGCTACGACGTAGTGCTCGTCGACGAAAACGGACAACCTCAGCAGGCCGAGGGGATCATCGGCATCCGCGACCCGAGGTGGCCGGTCCTGGGTTACCAGGGGCTGGACGAGCTGTGGAACTCCAAGACCGTCAACGGCGTGTTCCTATCGGGCGACATGGCCCGTCGGGACGAGCACGGCTTCTACTGGTTCGCGGGTCGCCACGACGACGTCATCGTGACGGCCGGATACAACGTCGGCCCGGCGGAGGTCGAAGACGTCGTCGCCGGTATCCCCGGTGTCAAGGAAGTCGCGGTCGTCGCAGCGCCGGACGAGGCGCGCGGTTCGGTGGTGCGCGCTGTCGTGGTCGAGGACGGCTCGGTGTCCCGAACGGTGCTCACCGGCGCCATCCAGCAGGCTGCCCGGGAGCGCCTAGGCCGGCACGCATACCCGAAGATCATCGACTTCGTCGCAGAGTTGCCACGCACCGAAACAGGCAAGGTCCGCCGAAATCTATTGCGACAGGATAGGAGCTAGATGAAGACCAAGGCCGCCGTCTTGTGGGGCATGAACCAGAAGTGGGAGATCGAAGAGGTCGACCTCGACGGCCCGAAGGCAGGCGAGGTCATGGTGAAGCTCGACGCGAGCGGGTTGTGCCACTCCGACCACCACCTGGTGACCGGTGACATCCCGCGCCCGCTGCCGGTCGTAGGCGGACACGAGGGCGCCGGCACCGTCGTAGAGGTGGGTTCGGCGGTGACCGGTATCGCCGAAGGGGACTCGGTGGTGCTCAGCTTCCTGCCTGCCTGCGGCCGCTGTCAGCCGTGTGCGCGTGGAATGAGCAACCTGTGCGAGTTGGGCGCTCTGCTGATGCTGGGTCCCCAAATCGACGGCACCTACCGGTTCCATGCGCGCGGCCAGGACGTCGGCCAGAACTGCGCCTTGGGCACCTTCTCCGAATACACCACCGTTGCTGCACAATCGGTGGTTAAGGTCGCCGCCGATACCGCA
Organism: uncultured Mycobacterium sp.; assembly: GCA_964562545.1. GTDB lineage: Bacteria > Actinomycetota > Actinomycetes > Mycobacteriales > Mycobacteriaceae > Mycobacterium. Next base: position 76,482 of record CAZLTV010000003.1, read on the forward strand.
CTCGACAAGGCGGCGCTCATCGGCTGTGGCGTCACTACCGGCTACGGCAGCTCCGTGCACACCGGCGAAGTCCGCGACGGAGACACCGTCGTCGTGCTGGGCGCGGGTGGCGTCGGCATGAACGCCGTTCAGGGTGCACACATCGCCGGCGCTCGGCACGTGGTTGTCGTCGACCCTGCTCCGTTCAAGCAACAGCAGGCCCCGACGTTCGGGGCGACCCACGTCGTCGCTTCGGTGGAAGAAGCATTGCCGCTGGTCACCGACTTGACTCTGGGCAGGATGGCCGACGTCTGCGTGATCACCGTCGACGTATCCGACGGTTCACATATCGGACAGGGTCTCGGGTTGGTCGGCAAACGGGGCCGGGTGGTACTCACCGCGATTCCCAATCCCGGTTCGGCGACCGCCGACATGGTGCTCGCCGACGTGCTGTTCTACGAAAAGCAGATTCGCGGATCACTGTTCGGCTCGTCCAATCCGCATGACGACATTTTGCGCCTGCTGGCGCTCTATGAGAGCGGACGGCTGAAGCTCGACGAACTCGTCACGCACGAATACACGCTCGAGGAAGTGAACCAGGGTTACGAGGACATGCTCAACGGCGTGAATATCCGCGGCGTAATCCGCTTCTAGCCTCGATTCGTCGTAACGGTCGATGGTGGCGTACCTGCGCCGAACGACGCTTCGCGGACCGAACCAGTTCCGGTTGCGCCGGAAGCGTGACTATCGCGCCACCATCCCGCCGTCGACCAGGAACGTCTGGCCGGTAATGAAACTCCCGGCCTCCGACACCAGAAGAAGTGCCGGTGCCACCATTTCGCTGAGTGAACGACACCATCGCCGCCTTCGCAGCTGCATACATCGACACACCGGGCGAGAAGACGAATGCGCCGGCGGAAACAACATTCAGGACAGCGGCGTGATCACTGTCGCGTAGGTACGGCAGTGCTGTCTGCACCAGGAACACCGGACCCTGCAGATTGACGGCGAACGACTTGTTCCAGGCCTCCGGGGTGATCGCTCCCAGCGGTTGGGCCAGCGCATTGGCCGCATTGTTGACAACGATGTCGACACCGCCGAATCGCTCGACAGTCTGGGCTACCAGAGCCTCGATCGCATCCGGATCGCCGAGATTGGCCGAAACGCCCAGTGATTCGACGCTATTCGCGTGCAGCCCTTTAGCCGCCTCCTGGCAGGCATCGGACTTGCGGCTGGCGACCACGACATTGGCGCCGGCCGCTCCAAGCCCTTCAGCGATCGCTAGGCCGATACCCCGTGTACCGCCGGTCACGATTCCAGTGCGGCCGGTCAGATCGAATAGTGCAAGTAGCGACGTCTTGTCCATGAGTTCCTCGTGACGTGGTCTGCGCGGCCCAGCCACGCTGCAGTCGGCAATTCTCGAGCGGAACATCACGAAACCTGGGCTACCCCGGGGTTCGTCAGTACTGCGTCAGTGCGGCTCGCATGCGCACGAAGTCGACGAGGTTTCCTGCAGTCTTGTGCATCTCGTTGCCCAATGCTCTGGGCGCCTTGCCCTCCAGCGCCCTCAGGTAAGTGCCTTCGAGTAGCACGGCGAGCTGGATCCCCGCCATCGCCTCGAACCAGGGTAGGTCGTCCAACGAACGTTCGCTGTGCTCTGTGTACTCCCTGACCAGATCCTCGGCCTCGGGAAACCCCTCCCACGGCTCTATCGCCAACGTGATGCTGTTGACCCGACCCGGTCCCGGCCAACTCACCAACAGCCACCCGAGGTCCATGAGCGGATCTCCCATCGTGGCCTGCTCCCAGTCGATCAGCGCGACCAGGGAGCCGTCCCGCCGCGAGAACATCATGTTTCCCAGGTGCAGATCGCCGTGGCGGAGGCCGGGAACCCACTCACCCGGCGCGTTGTCTCGTAACCAGTCGATGACGGGATCGACGGGCAGCGCGCCGTCGTAGACCGGCGACTCCCGTAGACGAGCCATCCGGCCCGCAGTCCGTTCGATCTGACGCGACACATAGTCGGTGCGTGAGCCCAAGTCGCCGAGGCCGAGCTCGTCGATATCCACTGCGGAGAGCTGCGCACCCACCCTCGCAGCCTCCAGACCCATCTCGCGGCGTAGGCCCGGGTCCGACCGGTGGGGTTCGGGCATTCCGGCGGCCGGGCAGAAGCCGTCGACCTCCTCGGTGACGTAGAAGGCGGTACCGAATCGTTCCAGGTCGGTGTTGACGGCGACCAACGACGCATGCGGAACGTTGGTCGCCGCCAGGGCCTCCAGGATCCGCGCTTCGCGCAGATTCGTCGAGTTACTGTGCTCGCGTGCGTGATCCGGTGGACGCCGAAGAACCAGACGCCTACCGCCGAAGTCGAACCGAACCAGTCGGTTTTGAGTGCCACCGGTCAGCTCTCGCGCATCGGTGATGGTGCGGCCCTCGACTCCTACGTCTCGCAACCACTCCGCGAGCACGTCGGCGCCCAAGCCCGTTCCCCACATCAGGGCCGAGCCCCGACAACCGATTCGGAACTGTCGTTGAGTACCAACGCCTCGATGCGTTCACCAAACTTCGCGATCGCTTCCTCCCGCCGAGTCGGAAGGTGTGCGGTCGGAAACAGACCGGGGGCTGGTTCGTATCCTTTGAGCAGTTCCTTGGCCAGGGTCAGCTTGTGGACCTCGGTGGGGCCGTCGGCGATCGCGATGACCTCTGAGGACAACAGCATCGCCGAGAACGGCATATCGGTGGAAAGCCCCAGCGCTCCATGCAAATGCAGCGCGCGCAGCACCACGTCGTGCAGCACCCGGGGCATCGCCGCCTTGACGGCCGAAATGTCCTTGCGGACGGCGCGATAGTCCTGGTGCTTGTCGATCAACCAGGCCGTGCGCAGCACGAGGAGCCTGAATTGCTCGATCTCGATCCAGCTGTCGGCGATTTTCTCCTTGGTCATCTGCAGGTCGGCAAGTGTCCCCTGAGTGGTGTGCCGCGAAACCGCACGCTCACACATCATGTCGAACGCCGACCGCAACATTCCGATGGTTCGCATGGCGTGGTGCACCCGGCCACCGCCTAGACGCGTCTGCGCGATCGCGAACGCTGCTCCGCGCTCGCCGAGCAGTGCCGAGTCGGGAAGTTCGACGTCGCTGTAGCGCAGATGCGCATGTGTGCTGTGATGGTCGCCCTCGGTACCGTGTCCGGCGACGGTGTGCAGGTCGCGCACCACCTCGACACCCTTGGTGTCTGCCGGCACCACGAACATCGACATCCGGCGGTGCGGATCGGCGTCGGGGTCTGTCACCGCCATCACGATGTGAAATGCCGAGACCGAAGCGTTCGACACGAACCACTTCTCGCCGTTGAGGATCCAGCCGTTAGCAGAGCGTTCCGCGCGCGTGGTGAACAGCAGCGGATTGGCTCCCGCGGTCGGCTCGGTCATCGAGAACGCAGAACTCACGACCCCGTCGAGCAGTGGAGTGAGGTAGCGCTGCTTCTGCTCGTCGGTCCCGTAGTGCGCGAGGATCTCGGCATTGCCCGAGTCCGGAGCTTGACATCCGAAAATGCTCGGCGCCCAGCGTGACCGCCCGAGGATCTCGTTCATCAGTGCGAGCTTGACCTGCCCGTATCCAGGTCCGCCCAGTTCCGGGCCGAGGTGGCACGCCCACAGGCCCTCTTCCTTGACCCGTTCCACCAGGGGTTTGACCGCGAGCTGCGACCGACGATCCGCGCGATCGAACGGGTCACCCAGCACCATCTCCAGCGGCTCGATCTCCTCACGGACGAAGTTGTCCATCCAGTCGAGTCTGCTTTGAAACTCTGGATCGGTCTCGAATCCCCATGCCATGCGCACACTCCCCGTCTCTTATTTAAGTCAATTGAACAAGTTAATTGGGCGACCATACCCCCGGCAAGACGGGTTCGTCACCTATCCTGAATCTGAACAACTCAGCAAATACAGCCAGGAGAAGAGGGAGGCGACGGTGTCCGACGAGGCCGCGCCCACGCGTCGACGGGAGCGGGGCGACACGCCGCGAGCCCTGATCCGCGCGGCCGAGCGCGAGTTCTCCGCACGCGGGATCGATGCGGTTTCGCTGCGCGAACTGAGCAGGCACGCAGGTCAACGAAACAACACCGCACTGCAGTATCACTTCGGCGGCCGAGACGGCCTGTTGCGCGCAGTCGTCGACAAGCACAACCTCGCCATTTCACCGCGCCGCCATGCGTTGCTCGACCGCCTCGAGGCGGCCGGCGACTACACCTTGCGCGACCTGAGCTCGGCGTTCGTCATGCCGCTGGTCGCCGAGCTCGACGACATCGACGGCGGCCCGGAGTTCCTGCAGATCGCCGCGCAGCTGGCCAACCGGGTGCAACGCACCATCCAGCTCGACGAGCCGGCAGCCGGGCTCGCCTACGACCAAGCGCGCAGCATCGAGCGGCTCGGCGTGCTGCTGGAGCCGTTTCTGCCCGCCGGAACAGTCGGACCACCCCTGCACCGGCGCTTCGCCGCGATGCGCTTCTCTTACATCGAGCTGGGCCGGCGTGCGGCGCGCCGGGACGCTTCCGACCACCGACTCTTCTCCTGTCACCTGATCGACTTGATGACCGCGCTCCTGCAGGCACCGTTGAGCCCGGCGACCCGACAGTTCCTCGCGGACTAGCACCCAGCTAAGACGTTTAGCCACCCCGAATGTCGCCGGAACAGGGGTTGTGAGCGAAACGGCGTCCCGGTCTCGTCAACGACGATTAAGTCAGTTAGCTTGAAGTGGACAACGGCCCCTTAGTAACTGGAGCGACATGACAGATTCCCAGCATTCGGCAGCCGACCTCGCGGACAAGGTCGTGCTCATCACCGGCGGAAGCCGGGGTCTCGGGCTCGCGATGGCCGAAGCATTCGCCAACGCCGGTTCGACCGTTGTCGTTGCGAGCCGCAAGGCGCAGAACTGCGAGTCCGTCGCCGCGCGTTTGACCGAGGAGTACGGAACGCGCGCCCTGGGAGTGGGTTTCAACGTCAGCGACTGGGACGCGTGCGACGGCCTCGTCGAAACCTGCTACGCCGAATTCGCGCGAATCGACGTGCTGATCAATAACGCTGGTCTCTCGCCGCTATATCCGTCGTTGGCGGAGGTGACCGAACCCCTCTGGGACAAGACACTAGCCGTCAACGTCAAGGGACCGTTTCGCCTGGCTGCGCTGATCGGCGACCGCATGGCCGCCGCTGGCGGAGGGGCAATCGTCAACGTCAGCTCGGTCGAGGCCGTCCGTCCCACACCCCGAGCGCTGCCCTACGCGATCGCCAAGGCAGGGCTCAACGCGATGACACGCGGGATGGCCGAAGCCTACGGCCCCTCCGTGCGGGTCAACGCCATTCAATGCGGGCCCTTCCTGACCGACATCTCCGATCACTGGACCGACGAGATTCGCGACTATCTCGACCGGACGCTCTACCTCAAGCGGCCCGGCAATCCGGGCGAAATCACCGGCGCAGCGCTATTTCTCGCATCGGCGGCTGCTTCGTTCGTCACGGGAGCGACCTTGTCGGTCGATGGCGGGTTTCCGTGATCGATGTCCAACAGGTTTCGGTGTCGAGCGCCGATCTCTACACCGAAACCACTCAGCGAGCGGCCGATTCGTCAGCTATACCGTGGCGGATGAGCGACTGAGCGTTGGCGACCACTGCTTCGACAGACCCGCGTCGCGGGTCCCACCATTCCACGGCCCAACTCAGGGCACCAAGGACCAACATCTGGGCGATATAGAGATCCAGCTCGGGCCGAAGCAGTCCTTCGCGAGCGACGTCGTTGATAAGCCGGCGCCAGATCTCGCCGTAACGCTCCTCCTCAAGAACCTGACGTTTTCGCATCGCCTGGGGAATCTGGCCGGCATTGCGAATCGAGGCTGTCGTGTAGTCGGAGATCTCCAGCTCGTGGCGGAGGTGAGCCTCGGCGGCGATCAGGAGCCGGTCCACTGCGGGCGTCCCGTCAGGCACGGCGTCGAGCGCCGCTGCCACGTGCTCTCGCATGTCGGCGATGCCCGACCACATCACCTCTTCGATCAGCCCCTCCCGGGACGGGAAGTGGTAGTAGATCGCCGGGGCTTGCAGATCGGCTGCTGCCGCGACATCCGTCAGGCGCAGACCCGCGTACCCCTTGTCTGAGAGCACCCGTGCGGCCGCGTCGAGGATACGCACTCTCGTCAACGCTGATTTCGATTCACCGGACGAACCACCCCCCGGGTCGAGGTCTACGCCGGTCCCTGACCGGCCATTCTGCCTGGCCATTCGCTCATGATAGGTCCAGGGCAACAAGGACCGTGCAGACACCGTGGAGTTCACTCAGCGACAACGCCGGCGGTCGAGGCAGCGCACCCGCTCATGCTTAATCTGTGGTAGAACACCGCAGCCGTCGGTGCCGACGTGACCGGCTCAGCATCCCGAGCCGCTCCGGTGTCTCCGGGAACCGCACCGACACACGGCACCCTGCAACGTCCCGGCCTGGACAGACTCGGCCTGGTCAGCTTCCGACCGCAACGCTGGGCTCGGTCGATCCGTACTCGACGAGTATCGGTGCCAGCTCGCTAGGTGTGGCCCCATGCAGGATGACGCCATCGGCGCCGAGCGCCAGCTGGTTGCGAATCGCGGCCGCGCATTGATCGGGCGAACCGGATGCTGCCGGCGCCAGCCACTCCTGAGGGAGCAGGGTGGCGATGTGCTCCAACTGTTCGACGGTCGTCGTGGGACTGTCGATGACCTGCAGACCGTTTGCGTGAAACCCGTGCACCACAGCGTCGGCCCGAAACCGCCGCAGAACCGCAGGATCCCACCGGTTCGTAGTGACCATCAGGTCACCGTAAGCCTGCAGATACGTAGCGAGTCGACCCACCGTCTTGCGCAGCCGAAGCTCCTCGGGAATGTGATCGCCGATCGTGGCGAAGCACGACCAGACCTTCACTGCGTCGGGATCACGCCCGGCCTGTTCCGCAGCCGTCTTCACCGTGCTCACACAGCGGGCCAACGTTTCGTCGGTGAAAAACGTGTGCAGGATGACCTGGTCGAATGCCCGCCCGGCCAGTGAAAGCGTGTTCGGGCCGAAAGCGACAATGCCCAACGGGATCTCTTCGTTGTAGTCAGAGCCAAGCCGCAAAGCCGGGTATCGCCCCAACAAGCCGTCGTATCCGATGATCGTCTCGCCTCTGAACAGGCGCCGCATTATGGTGGCGAACTCTTCCATCTGCGCCGTCGTCACTTCGGGAATTCCGAAGGCCCGCTGCAACACCTTCACACCGCGTCCGATGCCCAGGGTGAAGCGTCCACCGCTCAACCGATGCATGGTCAAGGCGTACGAGGCGGTGACGATGGGGTGACGCGTGTTGTGGTTGGTCGCGCCCGTGGCAATCCCGATATTGCGGGACACCGCGGCCGCCGCACCCGAAAGCGTGGCGGCCTCCTTGGTATTGAACCGCTCAGAGATGAAGGCGTGCCCCAGCCCCATCTCCTCGGCACTGCAGATCTCGTCGATCAGCGCGCGAGGGGACTCGGGCTGTCCACCGAGTGTGTAGAAGCCGAGTTCGGGAAAAACCGTGGTCATGCGGCGAACTCCTTGGCCTCCGGCCAACGGCCGTGATCGTGAGAGTTATTCCACACTTCGACGATTCGACCATCGACGACTCGGAAGACCTCGATGGAGGCAATCGAGTCGGCCGTCCCGTCGAGTGCCCGAATGTCGGCCTGATAGACGATCGTGCACAGCTCACCTTCGACGACGGTGTGGATCAGCTCGAAGCTCACATACTGAACACCGCTCCACGCCTTCCTGATTCGGTCGACCGCCATGTCGTGGCTGAGCACATCGCGAACACCAGGCCCGTTACGGATCACTTCGGCGCCGATAACCTCCGGAGCGAGTTCGTACCGCTGTTTGTTCCAGATCTCGTAGTTGTATTGCTCGACGACATGCAGCGTGTCCGACATGTGGTGATTCCATCCCTTGATCGCAGATCGCGTCCTGGCGCTTCGACGATTCGAAGTCTGTGACGCCCAACACAAAGATACTTGCTTGTAAGCAAGCACACAAGTACCGTGCGATCGCATGACCATGACTGCACTGCCCTCGACAATCGAAGCGTTGACCCCAGGTTGGCTGACCGCCTCATTACGCGCCTCCGGAGCGGTTCCCGCCGACGACGAGGTTGTGTCATTCGACGCCGAATCCATTGGCGAGGGAATCGGATTCCTATCCCACATCTATCGGCTCACACTCACGCTCAAGCACGGACAGGTCACCACCGTAGTTGCGAAGCTACCAACGAGTACCGAATACCACGAGTTGGCAAAGGCGGTCAGTGCATATGCCCGCGAGGTGGCCTTCTACGCGACCGTCGCTCCGCAGTGCCCGCTGCAAACTCCGATCATCCATGTCGCTGAGATCAATTCGGATGGAGTCGAATTTGTGCTGCTGATGGAGGATCTCGGACATCTGGACAACGGCGACCACCTCGCCGGAGCCTCGTTCGAGCGTGTCGAGCAGGTGGTTGACCAGCTGGCCCTACTACACGCCTGGGGCTGGGATCTCGTCGCCCGCGATGCCGCACACCCCGCTTTCACGGCAATCGACAGCCCCGTCATGGTCGGTCTGTTCACGATGGGCATGGCCGCCGGCTGGGAGGCCTACCGGCCGAAAGCGCGGGTCGCGATACCGCCGGGTCTATCCGACTTGATCGACGAGTGGCCGGTGAAACTTCCAAAGATGTTGGCCGAGCTCAAGGATCCGGTCACCGTCGTCAACGGCGATCTTCGCGTGGACAACATCTTCTTCGATGCGAACGGGTCGCCCACGATTGTCGACTTTCAGATGACCATGCATGCCGCAGGCATCTGGGACGTCGCCTACGTAGTCGGGCAGGGCATGTCGCCGCAGGAGCGCGCCGGCCGCGAACGCCAGCTCATACAGCGTTACCTAGACGGTCTCCGAAAGGCCGGCATCACGTACTCATTCGACGACGCGTGGCGCCAGTTCCGAGTGGCACTTGTTGCGCAACTGACCTACCCGCTGACCGCCGGGATGTCCTGGGACACGCTCAACGATCGGGCCAAAGAGCTGCTGCACGCCCTCAACGAACGAGCCTTCAGCATCATCGTCGACACTGAGGCGCTGCAGGCGGTGCCCGTCTGAGCGGGTGACGCGGGTGCAGAATCCTCTGCCATGAAAGCATGACGGGATGCGAACTCAGCGAGAACGCGTCGAGGAGTCCAAGCGGCGACTCGCAGAAGCGGCCATCGAGCTGATCGGCGAGCGCGGATTCAGCATGACCACCTCCAAAGACATCGGCATCCATGCCGGCTACAGCCGCGCGATGGTCGCCGAACGGTTCGGCAACAAAGAAGCGCTGCTGGACTTCGTTCTCGAACGTTACTACGAGAATCGGATCGACGTTCAGGCAGGTCAGGGGGCATCAGGTCTGGACGTGTTGCTCTCCCCGATCGTCGGCCTCCAAGCGCTCGCCAACGAAGACCCCCGCACGCTGCGCGCGATGTTCGTGTTGAACTTCGAGGCGGTCCACAACACCGGTGTCCTACGCACGCGCATCACTGCATGGCTGCGCCGGTTCAAGGCCGAATTGATCGAGGCCGCCCAGACCGCCCAGGCCGATGGGTCGATGCGATCGGACCTCTCCCCCTCCGATGTGGCGTCCAACATCATGGCGAGCGGTATCGGTCACGCGTACGCGTGGGTCGTCATGCCCGAGGACGGCGACTTCGTTCACACCATGACGCGCTGGCATGCCGAGCTTGTCACATCGCTGCGCCCGCCCACTACGGACAGACACCGAGCCCGTACTACCTGATATTGCTCATGCGAGCAGGTACATGCCGATCAGCAGTACCGCCACCACCACGGTCCACACCTCGAAGATCACCACGAGCGGGATCGGTGCGTGCCGCAGCTCCATGAAGTACCGGCCGACGAAGTGCACCTTGGCGAACGCGATGACGATGATGCTGATCGTCGCGTACTCGACAGGCATTTCATGCCCGACGCCGAGCGTCCACGAGGCCACCGTCGCGATGATCAGCGCCAGCCAAACGATGGTAATTCGGTCGCGCAGAAGAGTTGTCAACATCATTTCACCAAATACAGGAGCGGGAAGATCACGATCCACAACAGGTCGACCATGTGCCAGAAGCAGGCCGAACCCTCGATATAGCCCAGCTCGCGGGGGGCCAATTTCGGCCGGCGCGTCAGCTTGACGACGTAGGCCAGCAACGCCATGCCGATCACCACGTGGAAAAGGTGCAGGCCCGTCATCACATAGAAGTACATAAAGAACTCGTTGGTGGCAGGCACGAGATCACGTGAGATCTTCTGCCCGTATTCGATCGCCTTATTTGCGACGAAAAGCGCACCACAGACAAGCGCCCCGTACGTCAGCCTTCTGGCCAGCACGTAGGCATCTCGCCGGACCGCCCGGACAGCGGTGACGACCAAAAGCGAACTGGTCAGCAGGATAAGCGTATTGACCACGCCGAAGGTCTGATTCAACTGTAGCTGCGACTCGTCGAACAGCGCTGGCTGCTCTCCCCGGTAGTAGAGGTATACCGCAAACAGAAGCGCGAACACCGTCATGTCGCCGAAGATGAATACCCAGACGCCCTCTTCTCCGGGCAGCCGGCGTTCGCCGGCCTTGTGCCCTCCGGGGCGAGAGCTAGGCGCGCCGCCGTCCTCCACTGTTGCCGTCACACCTGCATCCCTTCGTCGTCGGAGTGAGCAGTCACCTGTCAAGTAATTTAACATGGAATAAAAATTCCGCTAGGGTGTTGGCCATGCTCACGCAGCTGAACGAGGAAGAGACCATGTTGGTCGAGACCGTGCGGGCGTTCGTCGACCGCGAGGTCAAGCCGACGGTCCGCGAGGTCGAACACGCCAACACCTACCCCGAGGCGTGGATCGAACAGATGAAACGCATCGGCATCTACGGGTTGGCCATCCCCGAGGAATACGGCGGAACACCGGTTTCCTCGCGCTGCTACGTCCTGGTCACCCAGGAGTTGGCGCGCGGCTGGATGAGCCTGGCCGGCGCGATGGGCGGGCACACCGTCGTCTCCAAGCTGGTGAGCCTGTTCGGCACCGAAGAGCAGCGGCGCAAGTACCTACCCGCCATGGCCAGCGGTGAGCTGCGCGCGACGATGGCACTGACCGAACCGGGTGGCGGCTCCGACCTGCAGAACATGACCACCACTGCACTCCCGGCCGACGAGGACGGAAGTCAACTGGTAATCAACGGCGCCAAGACCTGGATCTCCAACGCTCGCCGCTCGGGTCTGATCGCCTTGCTGTGCAAGACCGACCCGAAAGCCACCCCCCGGCACAAGGGCATCTCCATCGTGCTCGTCGAGCACGGGCAGGGCCTAAGCGTGTCCCGCGACCTCCCCAAATTGGGCTACAAGGGAGTCGAGAGCTGCGAGCTGAGCTTCGACGACTGCCGGGTCCCCGCCACCGCCATACTCGGTGAGACGCCGGGCCACGGCTTCGCTCAGATGATGAAAGGCCTCGAAACCGGCCGGATCCAAGTGGCCTCACGCGCCCTGGGCGTGGCGACCGCGGCACTTGACGACGCACTCACCTACGCCCAGGAGCGCGAAAGCTTCGGCCAACCCATCTGGAAACACCAAGCCATCGGCCACTACCTCGCCGATATGGCCACCAAACTCACCGCGGCCCGCCAGCTCACCCTGCACGCTGCGGACTGCTACGACGCCGGCCAACGCGCCGACATGGAAGCGGGCATGGCAAAACTGTTCGCCTCCGAAATCGCCATGGAAATCGCGCTCAACGCCGTACGCATCCACGGCGGATACGGCTACTCCACCGAATACGACGTCGAACGCTACTTCCGCGACGCCCCACTAATGATCGTCGGCGAAGGCACCAACGAAATTCAACGCAATGTCATCGCCAGCCAGCTGGTCGCCCGCGGCGGGCTGTGAGCAGGTCGAGACCGTAATCTCACTGAGACACTGGAGGATCCACCCATGACCGGCCCGGCGCTTTCAACGACGCAGTGGCACGACCTCGAAGCGCCGTGGCCGAAGTTGTTCGCCTGGGTCGAACAGACAGCAGGTGGAAGGATCGTCGAGTTCCACCGCCAAGCTCGGTGGCGCCCCGCCTGGTACCTGACAGTCGATGTCGATGGCGAACAGCATCATCTCTACGCTCGCTGTCAACGCGAAGAGCCGATGCCGTGGACTCGCACGCTGTCGCTGCGCCGGGAGTACGACATCATGCGAGTGCTTCACGAGCAGGGCGTTGCCGTGCCAACCCCGATCGGCTTCTGCGCGGAGCCGGAGGCCATCCTCATGGAGTCGATCGAGGGACGCGATCGCTTCGACGAGCGCGACGACGACGGCGCCCGAGACCGGATTATCGCAGAGTACGTGCGCAAACTCGCCGCAGCCCACCAGCTCGACCCGAGCCCCTTCGAGTCGATCGGCCTTTCCCGTCCGAATACCGCACGCGACATCGGACTCATGGGTTTCGCACTCTCGGAGAAGTGGTATCGGCAGGTCAAACCGGGCTCAGATCCGGCCATCGAATTCGTGGTGTCCTGGCTGCACCGCCATGTTCCCGAACACCGAGATCGAACATCGTGGATCCACTTCGACGCCGGGCAGTTCTTGCACTCCGACGAACGCGTGACCGCACTCATGGACGTCGAATTCTCCTGCCTGGGCGATCCACTGGCGGATCTCGGCGCCATGCGAATGCGCGACACCGCGCAGCCCATCGGAAATCTGACCCACGCGTTCGCCACCTATGCGGCTGAGACCGGCACACCGATCGACCGTGCTGTCGTCAACTTTCACGCCGTACGCTTCGCACTGCTAACGGCGATGCTGTCGGCGGGCACCAGGGCTGATCCCCCACCGGCTTTCGACCTCGCCCAATGGCAGGCGTGGTCGTTGATGGCGCTCATCATCTGCCTGGAGATCATCGCCGAAGAGGGCGGCTACGTGATCGAACCCCCGCAAGACGTGCAGTACTCGCCGATCCGCAACGATGCCGCCCATGTCGCGGTCCAACGGACCGTTGTCGACGTGCTCTCCGATCTGGACCCGGACGACTACCTGGCATTCCGCTTGCGCATCGTGCGTGACCTGCTGCCCGGGCTGCAGCGGGCTGCTCGTTCCGGAGCTGCCGTAGAGGCCGTTGACCGAGCAGAAGAGCGCCAGTATTTGGGCATCACCAGCGACGACTGGGCCGACGCCGACGACCAACTCGAGCGGTTCGTCATCGAACACGGTGAGCAGCGCGAACGCGATGTCGTGCGCCTGCTCGCTCGGCGAATTCGCCGGCAGATCGACCTCATCGATCCTGGAATGCGTGACGTCCGCGGGTTCCGGGTGCAGCCCGTCGACTGGACCTCGATTCCCACAACGTAGCCGGGCTCGGCACGGCGGTGCCGGACGAGCGCAGGACGCCCTCCTATCATCTGATGGTGGCCAGAAAAGCGAAGCCGGCCGACACCGGCCCCTCCAAGTCGCAGCGCACGCGATCGAGAATTCTCGACGCTGCCGCACACGTCTTGAGCGTCAACGGCTATGCGGGCACCCGGCTGACCGACGTCGCCGAGTACGCCAAGCTGCAAGCGCCGGCAATCTATTACTACTTCCCCTCCCGCGATGACCTCATCGAGGAAGTGATGTTCGTCGGCATCCGCGATCTGCGGAAGTTCCTGCAGGAGACCCTCGATGCCCTCCCACCGGAAACCTCGCCGATGGACAAGATCATGTCGGCAGTGGAGTCTCATCTTCGCCACGAGCTCGAACTTTCCGACTATGCTCGCGCCTCGATACGCAACTCCGGTCAGATGCCCGAACGTCTGCAGGCGAGACAAAAGAAGGAAACCGCCGCTTACTCACGTATCTGGCGCGGCCTGCTGAACGAAGCCTTGGCAGAAGGCCAAATCCGCGACGACCTCGACCCGCTGCTTGCTCAGGCGCTCGTCCTCGGCGCGTTGAATTGGGCAGCAGAGTGGTGGGATCCACGCCGCAGCTCCGTCGAGGCCATGGTCGACAACGCCAAAGCCTTCGTCCGATACAGCCTCGGCCCGGTCGGCTCTGCGCCCGGGCGGCGGCAGAAGGCATAGCCGCCGACATAGCCGCCGACATAGCCACCCGCGCCCACCGCGGAGCGCTACTTCCCTTTTTTTGATTCTATGTTAAATTATTTTTCATGACTGAGGCTTACATCATCGACGCCGTCCGGACCGCGGTCGGCAAGCGCAACGGCGGGTTCGCCGGCGCACACCCCGCAGACATGGCCGCGCACGTGATCAAGACGGTCGTGGGACGCCATGATGTGGACCCGGCAGCCATCGACGACGTTATCCTCGGCTGCCTCGACAACATCGGGTCGCAGGCCGGCGACATCGCACGAACGGCCGCGCTGGCCGCCGGCCTTCCCGAGTCCGTCCCAGGGGTCACCATCGACCGGCAGTGCGGCTCGGCTCAACAAGCGGTCCACTTTGCCGCCCAGGCCGTCATGAGCGGCACCTCCGACCTCATCGTTGCCGGCGGAGTGCAGAAGATGAGCCAGTTCCCCATTCTTAGCGCCTTTCAGGCCGGCGAGCCCTACGGTTCCACCGATCCATGGACCGGGTGCGAAGGCTGGCGGGCCCGGTTCGGAGACCAGGAGATCTCCCAGTTCCGCGGCGCCGAAATGATCGCTGAACAGTGGAAATTGAGCCGCGAAGACAATGAGCAGTTCGCCTTCAACAGCCACCAGCGCGCTCTCAACGCGATCGCCGAAGGCCACTTCGCCAAGGAGATCACCGAGTACGCAGGCGTGACCGTCGATCAGGGCCCACGCGCGGACACGTCCTTGGAGAAGATGGCCAACCTGCCGACGCTTGTCGACGGCGGTGTGCTGACTGCCGCGGTGGCCAGCCAGATCTCAGACGGTGCCGCAGCCTTGCTCGTCGCCTCGAAGGCCGCAGTCGACCGGTTCGGTCTGAAGCCGCGAGCACGGGTTCATCACATCTCGGTGCGCGGCGCCGATCCGGTAATGATGCTCACCGCACCTATCCCGGCAACCCAACACGCGCTCAAACGCACCGGGCTGTCCATCGACGACATCGACACCGTCGAGATCAACGAGGCTTTCGCACCCGTCGTACTGGCCTGGCTCGCCGAGACCGGCGCCGATCCAGCCAAGGTCAACCCGAACGGAGGCGCCATCGCGCTCGGCCACCCGATCGGCTGCACCGGTGCACGCCTGATGACCACAATGCTGCACGAATTGGAGCGCACCGGCGGCCGGTACGGGCTACAGACCATGTGCGAGGGTGGCGGCCAGGCAAACGTGACGATCCTCGAACGGCTGTAGCACTATGCAGCGTTCCCTCTACGAAGCAGACCACGAGGCCTACCGAGAGACGGTGCGGGAGTTTCTCGCCAGGGAAGTCGCCCCCCATCAACACGACTGGGACCGCGACCGATGGATCGACCGTGCAGTCTTCGAACGCGCCGCCAAGGCAGGCATCTACGCCCTCCAGATCGGCGAGGAATACGGCGGAGCAGGCGAACCCGACTATCGCTATCGCATGGTGGTCTGCGAAGAGATCGCGCGCGTCAACGCTCTCTCATTCGGTCTGACAGTCAGCCTGCAGGACGACTTGGTTCTGCACTACCTACTCGACCTGACCAACGACGAACAGAAGCGGCGTTGGCTGCCGAAATTCGCGTCCGGCGAGGTCATCGGCGCACTTGCAATGACCGAGCCCGGCGCCGGCAGCGACCTTCGGGGCATGCGCACCTCCGCCAAGCTCCAGGGCGACACCTGGATCCTCAACGGGCAGAAGACATTTATCTCGAGCGGCATCATGTCCGACCTCATCGTGGTAGCTGCCAGAACCAATCCTGACGGCGGTTCGCACGCGTTCAGCCTGTTCGTCGTCGAACGCGGCACCGCCGGCTTCGAGCGAGGCCAGAAGCTCGACAAGATCGGCCTGCCCGCCCAGGACACCTCTGAGCTCTACTTCCATGACGCACAGGTGCCGGCCGCCAACCTCCTCGGGACCGCCGGTGATGGCCTGCAGTATCTGATGAGCCATCTTCCGCGCGAACGCCTCGGGGTGACCGCGAAAGCGATAGCGACAACTCGTGCGATCTTCGAGGGGACGGTGCAATACTGCCAGCAACGTCAAGCATTCGGCGGCCCGCTGACCGACAAACAGCACGTCCGGTTCGAGCTCGCAGAGATGTCCACCGAGATCGACATGGCCCAGGCGTACGCCGACCAATCCGTCCTGGCCTACAACGCAGGCGAACTCACACCGGTCGACGCGGCCAAGGGCAAATGGTATGTCAGCGAGCTTCAGAAGCGCGTCATCGACCGCTGCCTTCAGCTACACGGCGGGTACGGGTACATGACTGAATATCCGGTGGCCCGAGCCTATCTGGATACCCGGATCCAAACCATCTACGGCGGGACGACTGAGATCATGAAAGAGATCATCGGGCGCGACATCGCCGCCGGATAGGTAGGCGTATGCACCTGCAGGCCATTTCCCGGGTCTAGCCCGAGACGATCGTCGGCAACTTAGGCATTTACGCGCCAACGACTGCTATATCGGCGCCAGGGTCGACACATCTCATTGCACTGCCCCTTTCTGGACAACATGATTGACGTGTCGACCCCACGCGTCTGAACCGGCACGAGTCGGCGACGCTGCCGAGAAGGCAGGGAATCCGTCATGGTGAGCAGTCAAATCACCGAATTCGCCACGACAGCGCGCTGATCCACCGGATCGCGGCAACCGCGAACGTCAAAGCCCTAGCTCTGGAATATCACGTCGCACCACAGAGCCCTTTTTCCCGGGCCCGTGAACGAGGGTGTCGACCTGTACAAGTGGCCACTTACCGATGCGTGACCCGCACCAGTCTGGACTACAGCGCCAGCCTCTACCTGCAGGGCCATAGCCCCTCAGATCCGCTGGCTTCTCCGCTGTTCGGCGAGATGTCGAGGCTACCGCCGATGTTGGTTCAGGTCGGCTCCGGCGAGCGGTTGCTGAGCGACTCACTACGGCTGGCGGCCAAAGCAGATGCTGCCGGAGTGGATGTCGAACTCGAAGTATTTGATCGCTGCAATCACCTGTGGCACTGGTGGGTGCCGGACTCTCCCGAAGCCAATGCTGCCGTGAGCCGA
>CAZLTV010000003.1:93749-119076 GCA_964562545.1 uncultured Mycobacterium sp.
GGGGTCAGTAGCGGTCGGGCTTCGTCGCCCGGCGGACTTTGTTGCCTGCGTTCGGCAGGAACGGATCAACAACGGCACAGCATCGCGACAGCCCGGGCCGCACCCGCCGGTTCCACCCGCACAGCGCCCGCCCCACCCCGCGATCCGGCACGCGTGGTGGGGCGGGAGCGGCATTCATATCCGTCACAGCTCCAGCGTCATGCCGCGGGAACGGTGGCCAAATCCTCCTGCGCCGAGGACTTCAGCGCAGCCGAACGCAATACCAGACCCATCCCGACGAGGAAGATCGCGTAGGTGGTGAGCGCGAGCCAGAACACAAAGATCCCATTCCAGGCGAACGGGCCGCTGTGGAAGAAGTACGCCAAGGGGTCGGGCAGGAACGACGCGGCAATCCAGAAGTTCATGAAGCCGACCCAGCGAGGGAGCAGGCGACCCTGGTCCCGCAGGATCGCGGTTCCGATCGCGATGTTCTGGATGATGAACGGTGCGATTGGGGTGATGAACAGGAGCCAGGCGATGTCGTTCATCGTGACGGTCAGCTCCGGGGTCCGGTCGGGACGGAATGCTGCGACCGTCATCAGCATCAGCGGCATCAGGAGAAGGACGCTGGTCGCCGCGCCGCTGACGATCTGAACCAGCGTCAGCACCGGATGCCGGCCCTCCATCCGATACATGTAGTAACCGATCAGGCCGATCAACGGCATCACAAGACAGATTCCCAACTGGGTTATGACCATTCCCGCGATGACGCGGGTGCCACCGGAGTAGAAATCCACCACTTGCTCGGTTGTGCTCGAGGATCCTAACGGTAGGGGAAGAACCCCTGCGATGAGCCAGCCCGTCAGAGCGACCAACACCGTGGCCGGACCACACCATGCACAGAGAAGCTGAATACGACGGGACACGTCACACCTACCTGTCAGATATTGTTTAAGCCACATAAAAAGATATGTCTTTCCGCATGCGATAAGCAAGCATCGAGACACCCGGAGTGCGGCGGCACGGCTCTCGCGCCTTCAGGATCGGGCTCAACAAAACCTCACGCACCATCCCAGATATCGCTTTTATCTGCCCAATTAGCCGCCGTCCGTCGGTGCTCCCGCCAGATGGCAGGCGACCCACCGCTCCGGCGGCATACCACCACGCCGCCGAGAGGTTCCCTGGTGTCGGCGTCAAATACAGACTAGAAAAATTGGTTACCGATCTTGACCGACGTCAGGATCGGGGCTTACCGTCATCCCCGCACGATAGTGACTCCAGACACATCTAATTCTTGGAGTGGAATGGGCAACACACCCCGAACCGCCATCATCGGCGCTGGCATCAGCGGATTGACCACGGCCAAGAACCTCGGTGACGCCGGCGTCGACTACGACTGCTTCGAGTCTTCGGACCGCGTGGGCGGCAACTGGGCATTCCGCAATCCGAACGGGCACTCCAGCGCGTATCGCTCACTGCATATCGACACATCGCGAGACCTCCTATGCTTCAAGGATTTTCCGATGTCTGACGTTCTTCCCGACTACCCACACCACGCCCAGATCAAGGACTACCTCGACAACTACACAGATACGTTCGGCATCCGCGGGCACATCGCGTTCAACACCTCGGTAGAGCACGCTGAGCGCCTGCCCGGTGGCGGATGGCGTCTGCAGACCAACGACGGCGCGACGCGCTTCTACGATGCGTTGGTGGTGGCCAATGGCCACCACTGGGATCCTCGGCTACCCGACTTCCCGGGCGAGTTCGCCGGCGAGAGCATTCATTCACATGCCTATATCGACCCGACGGAGCCCCTCGACCTTTGCGGCAAACGAATCGTCGTTGTCGGAATCGGCAACTCCGCCGCCGATGTAGTCTCCGAGCTGTCCCAAAAGTCCTGGCGAAACACCGTCTACCTGTCCACCCGGTCCGGTGCATGGGTGGTGCCGAAATACATCTTCGGTATCACCTCGGACAAGATCGCCCGCACTCTGCCCGGCATCCCGCTGTCCTGGCAGCGCAGGGCGATGCGCCCGATACCGAGGCTGTTGTTCGGCAGCCCGGAGCGCTTCGGGTTGCCCACGCCGAACCACAACTTCCTCGAAGCACACCCGACCCAATCCGCAGAACTACTGATGCGGCTCGGCGCCGGTGACGCGACCGCGAAACCCAACATCGAGAGATTCGACGGCCACACCGTCCATTTCGTCGACGGCACCGCCGTGGAAGCGGACGTCGTCATCTACGCGACGGGCTACAACATCACGTTCCCGTTCTTCAACCACGCGTTCCTCAGCGCACCGGACAACCGCCTGCCGCTCTACAAACGGATGCTCAAGCCTGGCATTGACGACCTCATCTTCATGGGCTTCGCCCAGGCGCTTCCCACCCTGTTCCCCTTCGTCGAATGTCAGGCCCGACTCGCGGCGGCCTACCTCGCCGGAACGTACCGGCCGCCGTCCGTCGCCGACATGGCCAAGACCATCGCGACCGACGAGCGAAAGTACGTCGGCCACTTCGCCGATCGCCCTCGACATACCCAACAGGTGGACTACTTCGACTACGAGCGCGACATACGCAAACGCGAGCTCCCGGCCGGCAGGCGTCGAGTTGCCGCGCTCGGCCCGGTCGTACTGACCGGTCGGTGCCCCAAGGCCACAACCGATGCGAGCTGACACGACGCCAACGGTGCAGCGCCGGAGGACTGCTCGGCCGCAGCGTCGCGGCGAACAGCGCCGGCAATCCGCTGACGACATCCACGCAACCATCGAACACTTCTGGAGCTCAACGATCTTCGGAACGGCCCGACCGTGAACGATTCGACCGAAGTCCGGATCACCGCAGCGGAAGGGGAATACCTGTCCGCAGACCATCGCGTGGCTCGAACCGACGACCTGACCGGTCCACTCGGACGACCGTGCGTGGTCATGGCGCACGGCCTCGGCGGAACACGCGACAGCGGGCTCGCCGAGTTCGCCGAGGCATTCTGCGCCGCCGGCGCCGACGTCCTCACCTTCGACTACCGCCACTTCGCGGAATCGTCGGGCTCCCCACGGCAACTGGTCTCGCTTAGCCGCCAGCTAGCGGACTACCGTTACGCCATCGCCTATGCGCGCGGGTTCCCGGGCGTCGATCCCGCCCGGGTCGTGGTGTGGGGAGTGTCGCTGTCCGGCGGCCACGTCATCAGACTCGCTGCAGCCGACGCCACGATCGCGGGTGTCATCAGCCTGACTCCAGCGGTGGACGGTGCGGCGGCCCTAGCGCAGATGCTTCGCGCACAGGGGCCGGTCCACGTCCTACGGCTGGTTCGCGCGGGGCTGCTCGACGCCGCCACAACATGGTCCAACCGGCTGCCGGTGCTCATACCGATCGTGGGCCAACCCGGGGATGCCGCCATGCTGTGCTCCCCCGGCGCAATGGACGGCATGCTCACGACCGCGGGTCCGAGCTGGCGCAATGCGATCGCAGCTCGCATTGCCCTCGCGGTCGGGAAATATCGTCCGGCCACCTTGGCGCACGAGGTCTCTTGTCCGGTGTTGATGCAGATCGCCGACGATGACCAATCAGCTCCTGCCGGGGCGGCGACCCGAGCTGCGACCCGTATGCGCGCCACCGTGCATCACTATCCGTGCGATCACTTCGATGTCTATTCCGGTGCGTCCTATCACGATCTGGTCGTCCGACATCAAGTTTCGTTCCTGAGGCGCCTGATGGCTTCAAAGACCGAAGCGACGAGCTCGTGATGCGCTGCCGTGGACCACGAAGGTGACAGCACACTCCCGCAATCTCCTGGTGGAGCGTGACAACCCAGCGGAAGATCCGATGAACGAGAGGTGCCTGATATGACACTCGCCTGCCACTCAGTCGAGGAATTCACCCCGGAAGCACTCACCGACAGGCTGTCGAAGCATTCCGGCTGGCACGACCTCCAGGTCAGCACCGTCACGGCTGCGCCCATAGGCGCCGGGCAGATGGCGAGTAACTATCGCCTGGAATTGTCCTACGCCCTACGCCCGGAATCCGCCCCTGACACCGTCATCGCAAAGGTGGCGAGCACAGACCCGGCCAGCAGGCAGATGGGTGCGGCAACCGGTGCATATCAGCGCGAGGTGCTGTTCTATCAGCACCTCGCGGATCTCACAACCGTGCGCGCGCCGCGGTGCTTCCACGCAGAGATCGCCGAGGATCGCTGCGATTTCCTACTCCTGCTGGAAGACATGGGGCCGGCCCGCACCGTAGAACAAATCGGCGGGTGCACACCCGACCAGGCCGATATTGCACTGGCTCAGGCAGCGGCGCTGCACGGTGGCTCGTGGCGGCACACCACAGTTGCCCAGCATGATTGGCTTCCCGTCAAACACGTCTGGGACGCGCTCACAGCAGCGGTACCGCAGATGACAGACCCGTGGTTGGAGCGCTTCGACGCCTTTCTCGAACCCGAACACGCTGCGGTGGTTCGGCGGCTCGGCGCCGAAGTGCCGGCATGGTTGACGACTCTCGCCGATCACCGCACTTTGTGGCACGGCGACTTCCGCCTCGACAACATGCTCTTCGACGCCCATGACGGCGCCACACCCATTGCAGTCCTCGACTGGCAAAGCGCCGCCGCGGCACCGGGCATCATTGACGTCTCTTACTTTCTCGGGAACTCGTTGAACGTTTCGGATCGGGCGGCGCATGAACGCACCCTCGTCAACGAGTATCACCGGCGGCTGCTCAGTCACGGCGTCGACAACTACGGCGCCGAGCTGTGCTGGCGCGAATACCAGGCGCATGCACTGTACGGGTTGATTCTTACGATTCCCATTTCGCTGGGAGTCGAGAGCACCGAGCGCGGCGACGCGATGTTCGGTGCGATGGCCAGCCGTGCGGCTCAGCAGATCGTAGACAACGACAGCTTCGCAGCCCTGGCCGCGGTAACTCGGTGAACCGCCCACATCGCGAAGCCAGCTACCGCACCTCGTGCTGTTCGAGCGGCACAGCGGGCAACCTATGGTCGCCCCACCGGCGTCGCGGCACACACACGCGAGGCAACGAGGGGTGAGAACGACCGCGCCAGGCGGGTGTCGGCCTAACCGACCGAAGCCGGTCGTCCTTCGACGCGCCGCACGATCTGCAACGCGCGTTCGACTACGGGCTTGTCCACCATGCGACCGTTCACGACACACGCTCCCCCACCGGCAGCCGCCTCGACCACCGATCTCGCCCAGGCCAGTTCTTCGGCGGTGGGCGAGAACAAGGCGTTGACGACGGCCACCTGGCGCGGATGGATGCACAGCTTGCCTCCGAATCCCAGTCGCGCGGCTCGGCTGGTATCGGCACCCAATGTCGCATCGTCGTCGACTACCGTTGTCACGCCGTCGAGTGGTGCGGCGATACCCGCTGCGGCCGAGCCCATCACGACGGCGCCACGGGCATACCGCAGCGCGTCGTCGTCCTCCGGATCCACTCCCAGCTCGGCCGCGAGGTCAATACTGCCGAACGCGGCCCGGATGACACCGAGGGCCGAGCAGACACCCCGGATCTCCTGCACGCCGGCGGCCGTCTCGACGAGCGCGATCAGGGGGGTTCCAGCCGGCAGCCGAGCCGCAACCGATTCCAGCTGCCCGGGGGTGGCCTTGGGAACCATCACCGCGCACCGCCGGCGCCCGGCCATTGCGAGGTCCTCGGCGCACCACTGTGTTTCACCGGCGTTGATCCGCACCACACCGACACCGCCCGACGCGAGGAATCTGTCGACAGCCTCACGAGCGAGTTCTTTTCGTTGCGCCGACACCGCGTCTTCGAGGTCCAACACGACGGCGTCGGCGCCACTGGTGACGGCCTTCTCGAAACGTTCAGGCCGGTCCCCCGGCACGAACAACAAGCTGCGGGCCGATTCGAGGGTTTGCGGCATGCCGCTCAGTGCACCGTCGCCGGCCGGTACGCCGCGGCGATCTTGTCGACCACGATCTTGGCGGTCTCGGCACACGCAGTGGTACCGCCGTTGGCGTACTCCTTGACCCCGTCGCCGACATTCCACAGCCCGTCGAACGGTGTCTCGTGGGTGAGGTCGTAGCCGGCGACAGCACGCTGCGGCGGCCAGTCATCGCGGGTTATCGCAATGTTGAGAACTCTTGCCCGGGTGTCGAAGTCGGCGATGTTGTCCCGCAGATCCTGCAGCAGAAAATCAGTTTCGGCGGCCTCGTCGAAGTCGCCGGTGGGGTTGTCGGGCACCGAGGTCCCAACGTAGAGGTTCCAACCCTCTGGGGCCATCTCCGGGCACACATCGGTGAAGTTGGCGATGTAGGCCAACCGCCGGGACTTCGAAAAACTGAGCATTCCGGGAACGTCGATGAGCCGCTCACGGCTTGCGAAGTTCACCGAGATCATCGACGTCGGACGATCGGCTTTCTTGACCAGATCCTGATAGTCGGGCGGCACGTCGTCCTCGCCGATCAACGCGACGGTCGCCGCTGGTCCGACGTCGCTCACGACGACGGGCGCATCGATGCGCACGGTCTCACCGTCACGGATCACGTCGATGCCGGTCACGGTGGCGCCCTCGGTGTGGATTTTGCTCACCGGTGTGGACAGCCACACCTGTCCTCCGTTGCGTTCGACCACATCGGCGAGCGCGCGCCACAAACCGATCGTCCCTTCAGGGTGGAAGCCGAACCGTTTGAACGCGCTTTTGCGGGTGAAGTAGGTGAGGAACACGCGCGCGGGAAGATCCTGCGATCCGACCGCGAACACCGAAGCGCACATATTGCGAAAGATGCCGTGGACACCTTCGTTCTTGGTGTACTTCGCCACCCAGTCGGCGGTGGAGAGTTCGTCTTCGGGCAGCCCTGAGTCGTTTCGCGCCGCGCCGATCCCCTTGACCAGTTTCGCTCCCTGGCGGGTGAGTTTCCCGAGCAGGAAACCCCATCCTCCCCCCGTGACGTCGACATCCTTACCGGCGATGCGGTACAAGATGGGTGGTTGCGGTTCTCTGATGTCGAACGATGCCCCGACCTCGCGGCAGGTCTCCTCGGTGATCCCGCCGACCTCAATGACGATGGCGCCGGTATTGACCTTGAAGCCATCGATGTCGTCGGTCGAGGCGCGACCTCCAACCTTGTCCAGTCGTTCGACCACCAAGGTCCGGAAGCCCTGTTTGGTGAGCCGAGCTGCGGTGAAAAGGCCGCCGGCGCCGGCGCCGATGACTACGGCATCAAATCGCTGTTCTGTTGACGTCATCGTCACTTCTCCTCTTGTGCGGGTGATCTGGTCAGTACGAGCGGGGCAGCCCGAGTGAGGTCTGCGCGACGAAGTTCAAAACCATCTCGCGACTTACCGGCGCGGTACGCATAAGGCGAGTCACGAACCACAGCTCGGACAACCCGTACTCGTGCGCGAGCCCATTGCCACCGTGGGTCTGAATGGCCTGATCGAGTGCCTTCAATGCCGCCTCGGACGCCGAGAACTTGGCAATGTTGGCGGCCTCACCGGCAGATTCGCCCGCATCGAACAGCTGGGCGCTCAACGCGGTAGCCAGTCTGCTGAGCTCGACGTTGATGTGGCACTCCGCCAGCGGGTGTGCCACACCCTGGTGCGCGCCGATGGGCGTGGACCACACGACCCGTTCCTTCGCGTAGCCCACCGCCTTCTCGATGGCGCACCGGCCCACTCCGCCGCAGATGGCGCCCACCAGGATGCGCTCGGGGTTGAGCCCGTCGAACACCTGGCGCAGGCCGTTTCCGGCCTGCCCGATCAAAGCGTCTCCGCCCACTTCGACATCGTCGAGGAACACAGTGAACTGCTTGTCCGGCGAGACGATCGAGGTCTCGATCTGCTGATACGACAGCCCCTTGGCATCGGTGGGGACGACGAACAGCGACAACCGCGACTTTTCCGGTGTCGACAGGTCTCCGTCTCGGGCGACCAACAGCAAGGCGTCGCACTGGTCGATTGCGGAAATGTAGTACTTCGATCCCGACAGCACCCATCCTGTCGCGGTCTTGCGTGCCGTCGTTTTGACGTTGTGACTGTTCGAGCCGGCGTCGGGCTCGGTGATGCCGAACGCCATTTTCTGGGTTCCGTCAGCGATTCCCGGCAGCCAGCGCTGCTTCATCTCCTCAGAGCCGTGATGGGCCAGAATGCTTCCGCAGATCGCCGGCGAGATCACCCAGATGAGCATCGGCATGCCGTGTGCGGCGAGCTCTTCGACGACGACGACCGCCTCGGCCATTCCCCCGCCACCGCCACCGTAGGCCTCGGGCAGGTGCACCCCGAGCAAGCCCGCAGCGCCGAGGTCTTTCCACAGTTCAGTGATGTCCTGGCCGCTACGGCCACGTTCGAGGAAGTACTGGGCTCCGTGGCGTTCGGCAATCCCTGCCACGGCTTCACGGATCGCCGCGTGTTCCTCAGTGTCGTGAATGAGTCCAGACATGGTCACCTTCCCTTAAAAGTCGGCGTGCGCTTCGCGGCGAACGCAGCGATGGCCTCTCCGGCGTCGCGGCTGTCGCCGGTCAACGCGACCCCGCGGCTTTCGGCGGCAAACTGGGCAGGCAGGTCGTTGTGCCAGCTATCACGCAGCAACGCCCGCATCGTGGCGAAGGCGACAGTGGGGCCGCTAGCCAGCTGTCGAGCCAGTTCCGTTGCCCGCATGCGTAGTTCAGATTCTGGAACCAGTTCGTTGACCAATCCCCACTGCAGGGCCTCCGTGGCGCTTATCGGCGTGTTCCTCAGGTATGCCGCCGCAGCTTTACGAGGGCCGATCAGCCGCGGTAGGTGGTAGGTCCCGCCGCCGTCACCCGACAGGCCGATTGCGGCGAACGCGGTGACGAACCGCGCAGTGTCGGCGGCCAACACCATGTCGGCACAGTAGACATAGCCGAGGCCACCACCGGCAACAGCGCCGTGCGCGGCTGTGACGATCGGCGCGTCGATCCGGCTGAGGATTTCGAAGGCCTGATGGAACGGCTTGGTCATCGTGCCCAGGAGAGCCCCCAGACGGCCCTGGTCGCCACTCAGGAAATACGAGATGTCGCCGCCCACCGTAAGTGCGGGTCCGTTGCCGCAGATCAGCACCGCGCGGACAGTGTCGTCCGCGGCGATCCGGCGTGCGACGTCGAGAGTCTCCTGCCCCATCCGCATGTCGATCGCATTGCGGTGGTCGGGTCGGTTCAAACACACCGTGGCCAGGCCGTCCTCGACCCCGTACTCGATCGTCTGCAGCCCAGCGCCACCCTTGAGCGCGGCGTGCCACGCCGCGGTATCGGTGAGCTGGCGCAACGCGACGATTCGTCCTTGCGAATCGAACCCGAGAACGTGGACGAAAGCCGCCTCCAACGTCGCTCCGGACTTACGCGCTGTGCCGCGGTAGGTGCCGACGACGACCAGCCGACCGTCCTCGAGCACCTGGAAGTCCTCCGGCACGGCACTCGCACGGAAGTGTTCGCCGATGCGCCACCAGAGATTGGTTCGCATCGCTTCGGGACCGACATGGGTGCCCCCCATGTTCAGCGGCATGCCTTCGGCAGCGTGTCCGACGAACTCAGATGATAGTAGGCGGTCAAGCGCGTCTTTGTCCCCGCTGGCGAGCGCAGCATAGAGCCCCTTCGCCGTGTCGACCTTCGCGTCTTTCGAGGTATCAACCGACATAGCGCACAATCGATTCGATCACCGCGGCGGGCTTGTCGGCTCCTTCGACCTCGATGGTCGTGACCAGGGTGGCCTGAACTGCGCTGTCGAGCCGGCTGACCTGTTGCACAGTCGAACTGGCCCGCACCTTGGCACCGACCGGCACCGGAGTAATGAACCGAACCTTGTTGAACCCGTAGTTGATCGCCATGGCGATGTTGTCCACGCGATAAAGGTCGTGCATAAAGTGCGGCAGCAGGGAAAGCGTCAAAAGGCCGTGCGCGATCGTCCCGCCGAACGGCCCACTGGCTGCCCGCTGTGGATCGACGTGGATCCACTGATGGTCGTCAGTCGCTCCGGCGAACGTGTCGACACGAGCCTGATCGATCTCAAGCCAGTCGGTCGGGCCGAGTTCGTCACCGACGGCGGACTCGAAATCGCCAAGATTCGCATACACTTTCATGTTTCTTCGACATGCCTTTCTCTCTCATCCGTAAGTTCGGCCGACTGGCCGTCACGAACCAAATCAAGGAATCTCTGCAGCGATCGCCGCTCTCACGAGTAACTCCTGAGTCGTTCCGAAGCCGCTAACAGTTCATCGGCGATGAGGGCGTCCCAGTCGGGCGCCGGTTGGTCGCCCGTCGCAGCGCTGATACGCGAGCAAATCCGCTCAGCCTGGATCAAGGTGGCGGCCACCCAATACGCCAGCGCTCTGTAGTAGTCGAGATCGACCAACGACACATCTACCACATTTCGGTAAGCCCTAACGAGCTCCTGCCGCGACGAAAACCCGCCAGCACGAGTGGCCGCAGTCGCATATCCGCACGGATCTCCCGGGCCACGCCAACTGTTGAGTAACCAGGCTAGATCGGTGAGCGGATTGCCAACCGTGCAACGCTCCCAGTCGAGCACCGCCGAAACCTCACCCGCACAGACGATGAGGTTGCCCAACCGATAGTCACCGTGCACCAGACGCATCTTCGGCTCATGAGCGGGACGGCGATCGATGAGCCTCGCGCGCACCGCCCGCCAGGCCGAGTCGTGCAGGCCGCTGGTTCCCGTCACCGTCCAAAGATCGGTCAGCCGCGCAAGTTGGCGATCCAGATGCCCGGTCTTGAACTGCGGCAGCCCGACAGCCACTGGGTCCGTGGCATGTATTCGCCCGAGCATCTCGACGATCTTCGCGCCGCACGCATGTCGCTGCGGAGTCGACAATGCGCGAGCGTCGCCCTCGGTATGCAAGGCGAAACCTGGCGCGAAGTCGCTGACCATGAACCGGGCCGCACTTCTCGAGCCGCCGTAGCCGACCACTCTGGGCACCGGGAGACCGAGATCGGCCAAGGCGTTCATCACCGAGACCTCGCGACCCAGACTCCTGGTGTCGACCTGCCCACGCTCTCGAAGGACCCAGCCCCGGCCGGAACTATCGGTGATCATCCAGGTGCGGTTCGTCCGCCCTCCGGGCACCCGCGTCAGCGTGATCGGTGCATGCACAAGTTCGCCGCGCTCGGCCAACCATCCCGCAAGGGCACGAGGCCGCTGCGACATCGGCCGAGCAGGCACCGGCAAGCGCGGTAGCGTGGCTGTCTTCGATGCCATGCGGCCGCCCCCTGATTCTCGGCGATTATCGATTGAATAGTGTTTCAACTGACTCGGCAGTATCGACATAAAGTGCCAGCTACCGACGTTAACACAATTTTCTATCAGCTGTTAAATTTTTTGTTGAGGATGGGAGTTCCACACATGTCACACACCTCGTCAACAACCGAGGACACCCAGTCCGTAGAGCAGATTGCCAACGGGGTGACGAAGGTCTCGCTCCCCTTGCCGCTGCCGGATCTCAAGGCCATCAACGGCTACGTCATCGCCGCAGCTGACGGGTTGACCCTGATCGATCCCGGTTGGGCGTACGAACCTGCCGAGTCAGCCTTACTCACGGTGCTGGACACACTCGGTGCGGCGCCTCGCGACGTCCGCCGGATTCTGGCCACCCACCAGCACTGGGACCACTACTCGATGGGCGTCAAGTGGCGTGACCGATATGGCATCGAGCTCATGCTCGGCCACGAAGAACGACACAGCATCGAAGCGTTCCGATCGCTGTCCGGCGTGCACCCGAGACAAGTCGGGATGCTGCGCGAGGCCGGCGCCGGCCAACTCTCCACCCAGGTAGCCGAATTGGATTGGGAACCTTACGAACGCGACGTTGAATTCACCCCGCCGGACAGCTGGCTGCACGACGGCGATGTGATCGAGTGTGGAGAGACCATCCTGATTGCCCGCGCGACACCGGGTCACACCCGCGGACACATCATCTTCGATGATCCACAGCATGGGATGGTGTTCACCGGAGACCACCTGCTCCCCCGGATCACTCCGTCGATCGCATTCGAGCGTGACCCTGAAAAGCTGCCTCTCCGTTCGTATCTGGAATCCCTTCAGCTGCTAGTAGGGCTTCCAGATTCCCGAATGCTGCCAGCACACGGCAGCACCGCAGGAAGGACGCGGCAGCGAGCACTCGATCTGATCGAACATCATCGTCAGCGGCTCGACCAAATCAAAGATCTCATCGCCGCTGGCGCGACTACAGCATTTGAAGTCGCCACAAAAATGCGCTGGACCCGCAAGGAGCGCACACTGGACGAACTGGAAGTCCTGCATCGCATGAACGCG
This sequence comes from uncultured Mycobacterium sp., assembly GCA_964562545.1. Lineage (GTDB taxonomy): Bacteria > Actinomycetota > Actinomycetes > Mycobacteriales > Mycobacteriaceae > Mycobacterium. The sequence continues at coordinate 106,011 of CAZLTV010000003.1, forward strand.
GTCCTCGAGGTTCAATCCCACCTGAACTTGCTCGTCGCCCACCAGGAGCTTCAAACGACCGTGCGCGACACGGTTGCCGAGTTCGAGGTAGCCGCGACAGGCAACTAGCCCGCCGCGCGCCGCGACGTCCTCGAGCGCGACGCCGGCGTTCACCCTATCCGCCGCCCGGCGGCAACAGCATCGACTGCCACGTCTGCTCGTGCGTACTGCGCGCGAGATCAGTCTGCGTATACGTCCGGCCGTCGGGCCCCATGTAGGTGCCGGTCTCCGCGTCGTACTCCGCGACCGCGATCGGCGGTGGAGGCGGTGCGGCGATCGCGACGTCCCCGTCGCCTGGGCGCATCTGCGGAACCCCTTGCCCCGACGTCGTCGCGTTGGGATCACCTTTCCAGTAGTAGCCGTCGTTGAGCGGAACGTAGTCCTCGTTGCTCTCACACATCTTGACGGTCGGCGCACGCTTACCAGGTCTGGTCATGCACGGATAGTTCCTGGCCCCACGGACATTGAACATCGCGTCTTGAGGAACTCTGCAGTACAGGTCTCCCGATGGCCGGTCGGGATAATCGGTCAAAGCCGCGGTACGCGCTTGCGCGGGCGGCAGGTAGCCGGTCGTGCATGGCGGCGGGAGATTGAGGTTCAGGTTGAAGCTCAGAAACGCACCCTTGTAGTCCGGCTTGGTGTCGCGGTTGGTCAACCCGGCCCCTTGCACGATCTCGACGGCGGAGGGCAGCAGCACCAGAAATTGCTCGAGTGCAGGCTGGTAGGTCACGGCGACCTCGCCCACCGTGACGAGGTTGGTCAGCAGAACGGGCAGCGTTGGCTGAAGCCTGTCGAACAACGCTCGAACCTCATCAGCGGCTCCGGGACCGTTGTCGAGAACTCCACTGACAGCGGAATTCTGGTCCTCTAACTCCTGTGTCACTGTCGCCAGATTGGCCGCCCACGCCTCGATCGATCCGCCCGATTCGGACTGCGAATCGAGGATCGGTTGTGAGTTGTCGATCAGGTTTGTCAACGAATCCAGGTTTTCGCGGGCGTCGATGGCCAATGCCGTCGAGCCTTTGACCAACCGCGCGAGATCCGGCCCGAGCCCGCCGACCGCGATGGACGCCTCGTCAACCGCAGTTTGCAGATTGTCGCGGGGAATCGCCTCCAAGCCCCGGTTTGTCGCGTCGAGCAATTCGCTGACATCAGGAGCGATGGAGGTGCGAGCCCTGCCGATCACGTCCCCATTCTTCAGCGGTACGCCGTCGTCACTGTGAGGAATGAGCGCGACGTACTGCTCACCGACCGAGGACACGCTGTGCACCTCGGCAGAAGAGTCATTGGGGATGTCGATTCCCGATTTCAGCGACAGCACTGCCTCGACTCCGGTGTCGTCCAGGCGCACGGCTTCGACCTCACCGACTCCGGTACCGAGATAAGTGACGTTGGCATTCTTGTACAGCCCGCCCGCTGCCGGCAGTTCGACGGTCACCGTGTAGTAGCCCACACCGAACCACAGCTTGGGCAGGCCCATGTAGTTGAACACCATGATGGACCCAGCCACCAGCGTGATGACGGCAAAGAATGCCAGCTGGACGAGAATACGTCTGCCGAGTACCATCTAGGGCCCTTGATTCAGGTTGTAGGGAACAATCAACGGATTACCCACGGTGTATGGGCTGGGAAGCTGACCGATCGTTCTGCCCCACTGCATTTCGAGTTCAGTCAGGTCGCCTTCGAATCGGGTTCCGGTGAAGAACGACGAGTCGAGTCGGCTCAATGTGAGATCGATGACCGCGGTCAGATTCGCATAGTCACCGCGGAACCAGTTGGCGAGGGTCTCTTTCGCGAACGGGTAGACCGAGAAAAAGCTCAGTGACCTGGTCAGCGCCGGGCCGGCATCAGCAAGCGACTGCAGGACAGGCCCGAGGTCCTTTAGCTCCTGAACCAGCGCCTCCCTGGTCTGCATCGTCGAGTCGGCGGCCAGAGCGCTGAACTTGCCCAGCTGATCCAGGGCTTCAGCCAGGTTCTCACGTTCGTCTTCGATCACCGCCAAAGCATCCGGAATCGTGTCCAAGGCCTTGTCCACGACGGGCTTGTCCTGCGCAAATTCGGAGACCAGATTGTTCAGACTGTCCGTCGCGGCGATGATGTCGTCCTTCTGTTCGTTCGCGTACCGAATGAAGGTGTCGAGCTGCGTCAGAAGGCTGCGCAGATCGTTCTCGCGGCCGGCGAAGGCGGTGCTGAATGCGGTGGTGATGTCCTGCACCTGACCGATTCCGCCACCGTTGAGCAACAGCGAGATGGCGGCCAGCGTCTGTTCCGTCGACGGATAGGCGCCGCCGGAAGCCAACGCGATGACCGAACCGTCGTGCAGCCTTCCCTCGGGTGGAACATCGACCGGCGCAGCAAGTTCGACGTGCAGCGAGCCCAGTAGGCTCGTCTGTCCCACCTTCGCAGTCGAGTTCGCCGGCAGGTTGACATCACCGTTGAGGCGGATGGTCAACAAGGCGTGCCATCCCTGGCGCTCGACCTTGGTGACGGTGCCGACGTTGACGTCGTCGACGCGTACGCGCGAGTTCTGCTGGATGTTGTTCACGTCCGGCATCCGAGCCTGAATCGTGAAGGAACCGGGCCCGCCGCCCTCCGTTCCCGGCAGCGGCAACGAGTTCAAGCCCTGCCAGTCGCATCCGGATACGACTGCCGAGCCGACCGCGAGGGCCGCGGCGACGGTGGCAATCCGGTGCCGTGTCCGCATCACGAGCCGGCCCCGTCGGGAACCATCATCCCGGTCAGTCCCGACGACGGATCGGTCGGCTGCGCCTCAGCGGGTAGTGGGGCAGCGAGCGCGGCCGGGCCCTCGCCCGGCACCACCGATTGCCCAGCCTCCGGAGAGGGTCCCAACCCGGGGGGCAAAGCCGCAGGCGGCGGCGGAACGTAATCGGGTCGCATCCAATCCTCGCTGTAGGTGACTTCATTGGGACGGGCAACCGCACCCACGAACGGATTTACTCCGATCGGGGGGAAGCTGTACTGGCGGTTCTTCACGATCGGCGCCAGGTACTGGACGCAGAGTTTGGCCGACTGCTCGGCTCCCATCCGGGATGCTGCTTGAATGGCGCCGCAGATGAAGCTGATGGGGTCGCTGAAGTTATTGGTCGACAACGCGCCGGTCAATGTCCCTTGCGCCGGTTGGTAGATATTGAGGAAGTTCTGCAGCACCGTCGGAGCAATGTGCAGGAGCTGTTCGATGTCCTCGACGCTGTCGGTGAGGGTTTGCGAGACCGACGCCGCCTTGTCCGAGGTAATGCCGAGGGCTTCCCGGTTTTCTGCCACGAACGACTTCACCTCGACGGTGACGTCATTGAGGTCGCGCACGACGTCGCCGATCTCATGCGGGTCGTCGGACAACACACCGGTCACCGAGGCGAGGTTGACGTTCAGTTGCCGCAGTACGTCCGAACTGTCCTGTAGCGCGGAAACCAGCAGCGACAGGTTACGCAGCGTGCCGAACAAGTCACCACTGTGATCGCCCAGCGCCGACATCGCTTGCGACAACTTGATCAGGGTGTCTCGGATATTTGCGCCCTGCCCGCGCAGGTTGTCTGCGGTCGTGTTGACCAGCGAGCCCAACGGGCTGACGCCACCGGGCCCGGTCGGCTGCAGGGCTTCGGTGAACCGTTGCAGCTGGGTGCGAACGTCGTCCCACTCGACGGGTACCGCGGTGCGTTCGCGCGGAATGATCGCACCGTCGGACATCGCGGAGCCGGTCGTGTACACCGGGGTCAGCTGTATCGCACGGGCAGTGACCAACGACGGCGCCAGAATCACCGCTTTGGCGTCGGCGGGCACCTCGTATCTGTCATCGACCCAAAAGTCGACCTTGACTTGTCGGTCCTGAATATCGATCGCGTCGATCTCGCCGACGGGCACCCCGAGGATGCGCACTTCGTCACCGACATACAGGCCGTTGCTGTTGTCGAAATACGCCGTGAGGGTGGTCTTGCCGATCTCCTTTGTCGCTGTCAGCGCCACCACGACAGCGGCGATCAACACCACGATCAGTCCCAAGGCGAGGCCAATCCTAAGGCCCGTGGGGCGCGTCACCGGTTACCCTCCTGTGCTGCGACGGGTTCTCCGTTGGGCCCGACTTCACCGGGCGCGGGCACGTACACCGGGTTCGGCGTGGGTTCCGGGACCGACTGCTGTCCCAGTGGCGGCGCAGCGGGCGGTCCCGGAGGAGGCCCACCGGGGGGACCCGGCGGCACCGGCTCGCGGTATGGGTAGCAGCCGGTCGGGCCGGGCAGCGGGAGCCCGGGCGGGCCGCAGCCCGGATCTCCCGGGTTACCCGTGATCGCGTCGGGAATTGTGCGGCGGGGCTCGCCGCCCTGCCCTGTCCTCGGGTATGGAACCGGCAGTCCGGGAGGTGTGGGTGGTTGGCCCACCTGCGGGTCGGTGCGTTCTGTCGGCGCAAGCACATTCGGGTCCAGGCCTAAATCAGAGAATGCCGCGTCGATGAACGGCTGCGCGAACTGCCCGGGAAGAAGATTGACGATGTAGGCCTTGAAGAAGGGGCCCGATGATACCGACTCCCCCAGCGCGAAGACGTAGCTGGTCAGTCCCTTGATCGACTCCTGCACCTCGGCTTTGCGATTGTCGACCATAGTCAACGTGCCGTTGAGCTTGTCCAGGGCCGGCCCCAACGTCTCACGATTGTCGCCGATGAATCCTTTGATCTCCGTGGACAACTGCGAGATGTTCCGCGATATCTGATCCAGTGCGGCGCTCTGGCCAGCCAGAGCCACCAGGAGTGCATTCGATTCGTGAACGAGCTCGACGATCTGATCGCTGCGCTCAGCGAGCACTCCAGATGCCGTGTTGGCGTTGGCAAGCAGGTTGCGAAGCTCGGCATCGCGTTGGTTGAGCACGTCGGAAAAGCGGGCCACGCCTTGAACGGCGATCTGCAGATCCGCGGGGGTATCCCTGAACGTTTCGGCCAGAGTTGTCAACGAGTCTGACACCTGGTCGAGATTCAAACCGCTGATCTGTGCGGTGATGTCGCCGAGCGCATCAGGCAACTGATAGGCCGAGGTCGTGCGCTCAACTGGAATGACACCCTCCAAGTCGCCCTCGCCGCGCGGGGTGATATCGAGCACCTTGGCTCCGAGCAGGCTCTTCGTCTTGACCGCCGCCTCGGTACGGTCACCGAGGCGGATACCGTCGTCGATGCGGAATCGGATGAGGACCTGCGGGCCATCGAGCGTGACACTGTCGACATTGCCCACTTTGAGTCCCGAAACTTGCACGGCAGCACCTGAGGTGATTCCACCGGCTTCGGCAAAATATGCCGCATAGGACTTTTGGGCTGAGACAAACGGGAGTTTGTCGTAATTCAGCACGGCGAGAGCGACGATGACGACGCCGATCACACCGACGATGCCGATCACGAACAGATTTCGTTCCTGGAAGCTTTTCATTTCGGGGTGCACCGTCCTGTGCTCTGCCCGGCGACCTTGACATAAACCGGCTGTCCACCTTTGCCGTTCAGCTTCAGCACCAGGTCGCAGAGATAGAAGGAGAAGTAGTCGCCGTTGAGTCCTTGTCGGCCCAGGACACGGTAGGCCTGCGGCAACGTGGCCAGCAGGTTGTCCATATAGTCGTGATCGGCGACGACGATTCCGGCCGTCCGATCGGTTTCTGTCACGACCTTGGATAGGGGCGGCCGAGCCTGTGTCAACATCTCGGCGATGCTTGCGGCCGAAGCGTTCGTGTAGGCGACGGCGTTGGCCAGGTCCTGGCTGCGGCCCTCGAGTGTGTCAACGATCTCCGACAGTGCGTCGACCGCAGTGGCGAACTGTTCGCGCTGGTTGCCGAGCGATTCGAGCACCGCATTCAGATTCGTAATGACTTCCCCGATCAGTTGGTCTCGGTCGGCGAGCGTGTTGGTCAACGCGGCGGTCTGCGCAAGGAACGATCCCACCGTCGCACCCTGGCCCTGCAGCGCAGAGATCAGCTGGCCGCTGAGAGCGTTGACTTGGTCGGGGTCCAGAGCGCGAAACAGTGGGCGAAACCCGCCGATCAACGCGTCGAGATCGAGCGCGGGCGCGGTCTGCCGGATCGGAATGGTCGCTCCGGGTGCCAGGATCTTCGACGAACCCGTGCCCTCTTCGAGCGCCAGGTAGCGGCCGCCGATCACGTTGTCATACCGGATGGCGGCTCGACTCCCCTCTGTGAGCACAACCGAGTTGTCAGCATTGAACTGCACTGTCACCGTGGTGTCTGGATTGATTTCGATATCGCCGACTTTGCCGACCTCGACACCGGCGATACGGACGAAATTCCCACTCTCCAAACCGGTGACGTTCGTGAACACCGCCCGGTAGACCGTCGCACCACCGAAGCGGAACTGCGCGAAGACAGTCACCAGGGCGAACGCTCCGAGCACGGTGACAACGAGGAACGCTACGAGGCGCCAGGCGGCGCCTGACAGGTTGTCTTTCATTTCGAAGACCTCTCGCGATGTGTCGAACAGAACGGGCGCGTCACGGTGGCGGAGGAGCAGCCGGCGGTACCCCGGGGTACAGGGGCGTTCCACCGGGTCCGTATTGCGGTGCCCCGTACGGCGGCGCGCCGGGGTACGGGATCGGTCCCGGCGCCGGTCCGCCTGGGTAGCGAATTCGCGGCGGCTCAGGAATCGCTTTGGTGACCGGGAAATAGTTGGCCAGACCGGGGAACCCGATTCCCGGGTTCGGCCGGTTATCGAGCCCAGTTCCCCAGCCTGTGTTCGCAATTAAGGTGCGCACTGGCCAGTTGTCGGCAACATCGGGCAGCGAACCGCACCCTGGCTTACCGCCAGGACCGCCCTTGGCGGCCACGATCGGAAGGTCATCCGGGTAGCGATATGGATCGGAACCCAACAGCAGGGCGGCATCGACGATCAGCGATTTGCCATTTGCGCCGCCGGTGTAGGCTGCCTGGCCGAAATCGAGCGCGTTCTTGCCGCCCAATATGAGGCAGGTCAGCTCCGGGTTGTATTTCATGAGAAGGTCGGTCGTCGGCTGGAGTGTGTTCACCGCACGGACCAGGGTGTCCTTGTTGGGCCCCAACAAGGAGGTCCCGCTGCGGGCGAACCCGATGACGTTGAGCAGTAACGCGTCCAGGTTCTCAGCGTTGTTACTGACAGTCTCGCTCGTCGTGCTGGCGGCATCGAGGATTCGCACGATGTCCGACGCCGAAGCGGCATAAGCATCGTTGAAGCGCGCGAACGCCCGCCAGTCCTCACGAATAGTTTCGTGCCGCTGATTGAGCGCGATGAGGACATCGTTGGCCGCGGTCGTGGCTTCGCCGATCCGGGGTCCTTGCCCGCGGACCCCTTCGGCAATCGCCGACAGCACGGAGTTCAGCTTCGCCGGATCGATCTTGTCGATCACGCCGACGAGACTCTGGAAAACCGTGTTGACCTCGGTGCTGACGTTCTTTGACGTGATCACGGCGTTCGCCGACAGGTGTTGAGTCGCTGGATCTTCTGGGTACAAGAGGTCCACGTACTTCGCACCGAAGACGGTTGTTGCCGCGATTCTGGCCTCGACGTTGGCGGGGATGTAGCGCACCTCGTCAGGGTCGAGTTCAAGTGTCAAACTGACCGGGTCGTTGCCTCCGGTGACCGCGCCGACGTGGCCGACCTGAACACCGCGCAGCTTGACCTTCGCACCGACCTCCATGACGAGACCGGCGCGATCGGAAACCAGGGTGACCGGAACATAGCTGTGGAACGACCCGTTAAACAGCGACCAAGACAGCGTGACTGACGCGATGACGAAGACCACCAAGATCGCTGTCCACCAGTCGGCGTGGATGCGCGGTTCGCCTGCTCTGTGCGCCATCGCCTCAGCCCGCCAGGTTGAAGTTGCCGGACTGGCCGTAGATGGCCAGAGATACGAGCAACGTCACGCAGACCGCCACCACCAACGAGGTCCGCGTCGCGCGTCCGACCGCTTCACCGACACCCGCCGGACCGCCGGAGGCAGTGAACCCGTAGTAGGTGTGCACGAGCATGATCACGACGGCGGTGACGACCGCCTGGACGAACGACCAGATCAGGTCTGTGGGGTTGAGGAAGGTTCGGAAGTAGTGGTCGTACACGCCCGTCGACTGTCCGTAGATGAAGGTGGTGCCGAATCGCGCAGCGAGGAAAGACATCAGAACGGCAACGCAATAGAGCGGAATCACCACGATCACACCTGCCAGTACCCGAGTCGACGCGAGGTAGGCCAACGATCTGACGCCCATGACCTCCAGCGCATCGATCTCTTCGTTGATCCGCATTGCTCCCAGCTGTGCCGTGGCGCCGGCGCCGATGGTCGCGGCCATGGCCACCGCGGCTGTCAACGGTGCGATAAGGCGGACGTTGAAGTATGCCGAGGCGAACCCGGTCAGTGCCTCCACGCCGACCTGCGCAAACTGGTTATAGCCCTGGACCGCGACCAGCGCACCGGTCGAGATCGTGAGAAAACCGACGATGACCACTGTGCCGCCGATCACGGCCAGTGCCCCGGTTCCCAGGCTCATCTGCGCGATGAGCCGGACCAGTTCGGTCTTGTAGTGGACGAACACGTCGGCTATCGACGCCAGGGTTCTGCTGTAGAACTGCGTCTGCTCGCCAATCCCGGTCCATGTGCGATGCCAGCCACTGAATGTCCTGCTGACCCGCGGAAATATCTGCGGGAAAGTCGTTTTCACGCTCACAGGTTCACCTTCACTCCGACTGCGGTCATGAAGATGTTGATGACGAAAAGCGCAAGGAAGGAGAAGACCACTGTCTCGTTGACAGCGTTTCCAACACCCGCCGGCCCACCGCCGACCGTGGTGCCCATGTAGCAGGCGATCAGTGCGGCCGTCATTCCGAACAGCGTGGCCTTGATCAAGGCGACAACGACATCGCCGAGACCGGTGACCAACGTCAGACCGGCGACGAATGCACCGGGGGTTACGTGCTGGAAGAACACCGAGAAGACGAATCCGCCCGCCAGACCCACCAGGATCACCGATGAGGAGAGCAGGAACGCCACGACGGTAGCCGCCAGAACTCGCGGGACGACGAGGGCTTGGATCGGGTTGATGCCCATGACGCGCTGCGCGTCGAGTTCCTCACGGATCGTCCGGGCGCCCAAATCTGCGCACATCGCGGTGGCCCCCGCACCGGCGACGACCAGCACCGTGACGATCGGCCCGATCTGGGTAACCGCGCCCAAGGCCGCACCGGTGCCCGAGAAGTCAGCGGCTCCGAACTCCATCAACAAGACGTTGAATGTAAACACCGTCAACACGGTGAACGGAATCGACAGCATCAGGGTTGGCAGTATGGAGACCTTCGCGACGAACCACGTCTGAAGGATGAATTCTCGCCACGCAAAGGGTGGTTTGAAGGCCAGCACCGCCGTGTCAAGCGACATCGCGAAGAATCCGCCTACCGCACGGACGGGCTTCGCAGCTGCACCTGTATCGAGCACTATTTTCCTCAGCTCTCGGTCGGTCTTGCGGTTAGGTCGAGGTGTGGTGTCGTACGCGGGTACCCGACCACCTGACGATCGGCCTTCGCAGAACCCGCATCGGGTGTTGTCTGTCCGCGCATGTGCCGCACCTGCTGCACCTCCTCGCGCTGCGTTAAGCCGTCACATTGGGACTGATCACGTGACCCGCCTCACGTATCGAATCGAAATTAAACTAAAAATTGGGTGACTCCGCAAGCGTTCGCCGTCCATCTCATTTCTCATTCGGCAAATCTGGCAGAGCGGGCCACTTTGACGCCGCCGTCAAGGGGTCGCGCCCCGTAGCTACGGAATCTATCCACCAGGGAAATCTGAAAACACATACACAGATAGCTATCTGGCAATCATTGGTGCGGATGGCGCGAATCCGTCCGCAACGCGACCGCTCCACCGAAGACCACTGCGTCCAGCATCGACGCCCACGGCCGCGAATCCCGCCCTGTTGCCTTCTAATAGTTGATAAATTGCCGTGGTGGCATCACCGACTCCCCATCCGACAGATTCTGAGTTCGCGCGGGCGTACTCAGACGCCTGGACCAACGACTCCGACCGACTGCTGGAGTTCTTCACCCCGGACGGGGCCTACACCGACGTGGCGATGAGCACTACCTACCACGGCAAAGACGGGATACTGCGCTTCCATCGCTGGATGCTCAAGTTCGCCCCAGATTCGGAGATCGAGTTCTACGACGCAGTGGCCGCCGATGGGCTGACATACCTGGAATGGACTTGGCGAGGATCCGTCACCGGCCCACTGCGCCTGCCCACCGGCGCCCTCGTCGACGCGACGGGAAACACATTCAGCTCCACGGGTATTGCTGCATGTCGCTATGACGACAGCGGCACGCTAACCAGCCACCGCGACTTCTGGGACGTCGGACTGCTCGTCGCCCAGCTCGGCCAGTCCCTTACCGCGGTTCCGGGGTGATTTCGCGATGCGCTCCCCCGCCGCACCCAGTTCGCATTCACCATCGTGTCGGTCGACGAACTCAAAGTTACCCACTGCACACCGGACAACTTCTGCGCCGGAAAGGGCTCGGCTGAAGTAGTTTTCACCAACGCAACAGCGCCTTGAGGAGTAATGATGACGCAGAACCGCAATCTCATGCTGCTGATATGGACAGGACCTGTCGGTATTCTGCTCGTTCTCGTCGGCTGGATGGTGATGGCCGGGTTTATACCCCCACCCTCACCAACGATCACCGGTGGCGCACTCACTGATCTGTGGTCGCATCAGACCGATCTGAAGCGGGCCGGTTTGGTGTTATGCGTGTGGGGCGGCACACTATACGTTCCCTTCACCGTCGCGGTCGGAATTCTCTTACGTCGCAGCCAACCTGAACACACTGTTCTGGCCGTCACGCAGGGCGCTCTTGGCACGTTCGGCACCGTATTCTTCTCGCTGAACTTCCTCGTGTTGGCCGCGGTCGCCTACCGACCAGACCTGCCGCCGCAAGTCCTGCAGCCCTTGCACGACCTTGGCTTCTTCCTGACGTTCTCACCGGTCGCACCGTTTACCCTTCAATACCTCGCCATCGGTCTGGCCATCTTGCAGGACACTTCCGACCGGCCGGTGTTCCAACGCTGGGTCGGCTACGCCAACCTATGGGTGGGCGTGCTGTTCATTCCCGCGTGCGCCATCCCCTTTTTCAAGACTGGGCTGATGGCCTGGAATGGGATGCTCGCGTTTTGGATTCCGGTAGCCGTATTCGTGGCGTGGTTCTTCATCATGTTCGCCACGATGAGACGCGCCGTGACTAACGGCGCCGGACAAAGCCAGCAGGCGACCTCGACGTTCTGATCGAGGCGTACCGGTCAGCTCGGCAACGTCGAACCGGTACGTCGAAGGACGATTCTTCCCATCATCGGTCGACCGTGCGAATCGACCTGGCGGTCACCATCGATACGGTGCACAGAGCACCGTCTACCCCCCGACCCAGGACCTCGACCACCGCCGAGGACCGCCCTACCCGATAGGGGCGGGCTAGGGCGACGAAGGGCGACCCACCCAGGACGGGCCGCAGGAAGCTCGTGTGCACACTTCCCGTAGCTAAGTCCGGATTTCGCTCACCGATCGCCGCCGAGGCCGCCAGTTCAGTCACACAAGCCGCTACCCCACCGTGCATGATCCCGAATACATTCACCCAACTTCCGGGCTCGGCCAGCGACACCTCAACACCGTCGTCGAGGCTGCGGTAGTCAAGCTCGAGCGCCCCCTCGATGTCGACCGGGTCCTGATCGATTGGTGGCTGCGGCAAGACGTTGTCGATCGGCTTCTCTGCGGTAGCCGCAACGAACACCGCACGCGCCGTACCGACCGCAACCAATGTCCCTGCCGTATCGGTGATCCGACATTGAACGAAGGCCTCGTCACCCCGGGTGATATCGACCGCCTCAGCGACCAGGGAGTCAACCTTCGGTAGGTCGCCTATGACGTCTAACGTCAACTCGGAGGTGAGCGCCCAGGTCTGGTCAGGTCGACGCATGTATGGCAGCTCGGTCATGATGTGATCCGCGAGAACCATCAAGACCGCGACACGCGGGCGGCCACACGCATCAAGGCCCCAAGCGGGAACCTTGTGCACACACCGGTTCCCTCCGGAACGGGTTGGCCTGCAATCCTGGAGTCCGAACCGCGTCTCGACCAGACGCGGATCACCGATCAAGCACCACTGCCCGGTGTCACCGGACTGTCGAATGCTGCCGATCATCGCAGGTACCGGTGGTGGACCATGACCTTCCTTAATATGCATTAGGCTCGGGATCACAGCTATTTAGCTGCGTATTTAACGGATATGTCCACACATAGTCTACCTTTTCTAGGGAATAGTCAAAATTATGTCACGTCGATTCTCTCTGTCGCCCCGAAGATGTCGAGCGCCGACGATGCCCGCTGGGCAAGTAAGGAGTTCTAGCCACTATGGTTGCAGACCAACCTAATTCGACACGGCCCCAGCGTCGCCGCCGATCGATCGCCATGACTAGCGGCGAAGTCGACACCTTCCTGGCACGCCAAAAGACCTGCCGCGTCGGCACCGTCACCCACACCGGCCAGCCACACGTCACACCACTGTGGTTTGCCTGGGATGGTGACGCCCTATGGCTGTACTCGATCGTGGACAGTCAACGTTGGATCGACCTGATGCGGGAGCCGCGTATCGCCGTCGTCGTCGACGACGGCGATAGCTACGACGAGCTGCGCGGCGTCGAGCTGACCGGCACCGCAACCGTCGTCGGAGAGGTTCCACGTACCGGTACCGGTTCATCCCACGGCGAACTCGACACCCCGGAAAAGCTGTTCGCGGAGAAATACTTCGACGGCTCCGATTTCGTCAACGACGGCAGGCACGCCTGGCTACGAGTCACGCCGACCAAGTTGACGAGCTGGGACTTCCGCAAGATCGCCTAGCGGCGAACGTGGTCGAAGTGAGTGGTCCGTATCCTGCTGAGCCGCCTCCCACAAGCTGTCGGTACGCGATCCACACCCTGCACATCGTGCGGCCCGACAGGCAGCTGGCCACCTCCAGGACTAC
>CAZLTV010000004.1:0-4283 GCA_964562545.1 uncultured Mycobacterium sp.
TGCTCAACGTGGCCAGTGTCGCCGGGTTGCTCCCGGGCCGCGGCTCGACGTATTCAGCCTCCAAGGCGTGGGTGGTGTCGTTCTCCGAGGGGCTGGCCAACGGGCTGGGCGGCACTGGTGTCGCGGTGCACGCACTGTGTCCGGGATTCGTGCGAACCGAGTTCCACGCCCGGGCCGGCATCGACATGGCGGGCACCCCGCCGTTTCTGTGGCTCGAGGTCGACGACGTGGTCCGCGACACGATGGCCCAGGTCCGCAAGGGGCAGACAGGGCAGGTCGTGATCATCCCCGGTCTGCAGTACAAGGCCCTGACGACTGGCGGCCGGTTGGTTCCACGCCGCGTGGTGCGCGCGGTGTCCAGAGTGGTGGGCAGGGGCCGTGGCCGGACGTGAGTTCAGGCAGGCGTCGGCGACCGGTGACTGAGTCTGCGCCCGAGCAGGAACTGCCGGGGCCGACGGAGTGGGGTGACGGGCACGGGGTGGGGCCATGGCACGGAGATCCACCCGATGACCCGCGTTACGATCCGGATCTCCTGCGTGGTGGCGACACCCGCAATGTCGTTGACGCATACCGGTATTGGACGCGTGATGCGATCGTCGCCGACATCGACGAACGCCGGCACCGGCTGCACGTCGCGATCGAAAATTTCGGCAACGACGCGAACATCGGCGCGGTGGTGCGCACGGCCAATGCGTTCGCTGTGCACACCGTGCACATCGTCGGGCGCCGGCGCTGGAATCGGCGGGGCGCCATGGTGACTGACCGTTACCAGCGGCTGCGTCACCACGACAGCACCGCCGAACTGCTCGGCTTCGCGTCCGAGGCCGGGCTCTCAGTCGTCGCGGTCGACAACGTGCCCGGGGCTACACGGATCGAGGACACGGTCCTTCCCCGGGATTGTCTGCTGATCTTCGGTCAGGAAGGGCCGGGGATCACCCTCGATGCGAAAACCGGGGCCCAGGCGACGGTGTCGATCGCACAGTTCGGCTCGACGCGCAGCATCAACGCCGCCGTCGCGGCGGGGATCGCCATGCACACCTGGATCCGCCAGCATGCCGATCTCGGCCGGGCGTGGTGAGTGCGACCGCAACAGCAGCCACACCCCGATAGCGGAGACCAACAGCAGTGTCGCTCCGACTCCGCACGCCACGGCCAGGCCGTGGGTGAATGCGCCCTTGGCGGCTGCGATCAGATCGGCGGCCTGGTTGGCCGGTAGCGCCGCGGCGGCCCGGATTGCGCCGGGCAGTGAGTCGCGTGCCTGCGCGGCCAGCTCGGGCGGGATGCTGGGCGCCACGCTGACCGTTCGGTAGACGGCGGTAAGGATCGAGCCCAGAGTCGCGATGCCCAGCGCCATGCCGAGCTCGTAGGCGGTCTCCGAGACCGCTGCGGCAGCTCCGGCCCGCTGGGGCGGGACACTGCCCAGAATGACGTCGCTGGCGACGGTGAACGCTAGCCCGAGTCCGACGCCGACGACGAACAGCGCCAGGCCCAGCGGCAGGTACGGCGCGATCGGTCCGAGCAGTAGCAGTGAGGCGGTCAGTGACGCCATCGCCACCCCGACCAGCGCCAGGCCGGTGGTCAGCACGAGCCGGTGGGAGAGGCGGCGCACCGCGATGCCGGCGAGGACGCCGAACACCGTCGCGGTGATCGCTGCAGGCAGCTCGGCCAGCCCGGCCTGCAGCGGTGTGTATCCGTGAACCAGTTGGAAGTACTGGGACAGGAAGAACACCAGGCCGGAAAGTCCCAGCACGGACAGCAGGTTGGCGGCGACGACACCGGAGAACACCGGGTTGGCGAACAGCCGGACATCGATGAGCGGGACGGGCAGGCGGAGCTGACGTCGCGTGAACAGGGTCAGTGCGGTCGCGCCGACGACGGCGGCGAGGACGGTGTCGGTGCGCAGTTCGTGCGTGGTGAAGCCTTCCTTGACGGCGTAGACGACGCCGAGCATGCCGATCATGGACAGACCGACGCTGGGTAGATCCCATGGGCCAGGCTGAGGATTGCGTTGTTCGGGCAGCAGCACCATGCCGCCGACGACCAGAACCACCATCACCGGGATATTGATCAGGAACACCGAGCCCCACCAGAAGTGTTCGAGCAGCACGCCGCCGATCACCGGGCCCAGTGCCGCGCCCGCCGAGAACGCGGCCGCCCAGATGCCCACGGCGATGCTGCGTTCGCGCTGGTCGGGAAACAGTGCGCGGATCAGCGCGAGGGTGGCCGGGGTCAGGGTGGCGCCGGCCATTCCCAGTAGCGCGCGCGTCCCGATCAGCATCTGCGGGCTGGTCGAATATGCGGTGATGACCGAAAAAACCGCGAATGCTGTTGCACCGCAGAGCAGCAATCGCTTGTGGCCGATCCGGTCGCCCAGGCTGCCCATGCTGATGAGCAGGGCCGCCAGAACGAACGAGTAGATGTCGCCGATCCACAGCAGTTGGGTTCCGCTGGCGGAAAGGTCGGCGCTGATGAACGGGGTGGCCAGGGCGAGTACGGTGCCGTCGACTCCGATGAGCAGGACGGCCATCGTCAGGACGCCGAGAGCGAGCCAGCGTCGGGTCATGAGTTTCTCACTCCGTCGAGTAATAGGTCGGTGATGAGTCGGTCGAAATCGCGGGATCCGATGCGGCCGGTGCGGATGGACCATTCGGTTCCGGTGACCAGGCTGTAGAACACCTCGGTCAGCCACGGTGCGGGCAGGTCCGGTCGGAATTCGCCGGCGCGTTGCCCACGCACGAACAGCGCGGTGATTTCGTTGTCGATCGCTTCCCAGACGCCGAGCGTGGTGTCCAGGTCGAGTTCCTGGCTCTGGCTGTATAGCAGTGCCAGGTAGGGCGATACCGGCTGGCAGGCCGTCGTCAACCGGCGCAGCGCGTCGACGGCTGGGCCGTCCGGCAGCCGAACGGATGCGAGCACGTCACGCATCTCGGCGATGGCGAGTTTCTCGAGGGCCTCCATCAACGCCTGGCGGCCGGAGAAATGTCGGTGCAGGGTCGCCCGGCTGACGCCGACGGCGGTGGCGATCTCGTCCTGGGTGGCGTTGGGGCGGCGGCCGAGGAAATCGGCTGCCGCGCGCAGCAGCTCGTCACGCGTGGACATGAGACGACTATAGCTCACATGAGACAAAAATGTCTCATTACATTGGGAGTGCGGGTAAGGCAGGATCAACGACATGGATCAGTTGTGGGCCGACCGCGCCGCCAGCGCCGAAGCCGCAATTGGCCAGCGTCATCTCGGCCGGCTGTGGTGGCTGCCCGGCACACAACTGGGCGTCGTCGCCTGGCCGGCCAACGCGCGGTACCGCCGATTCGCCACCTGGCACTACTGGTGGCAGGCACACCTTCTGGACAACCTGGTCGACGCCCAGCTGCGGAACCCGACCTTGCAGCGCCGTAACGCCATCGCCCGACAGATCCGCGGGCACAGACTGCGCAATCTCGGCCGCTGGACCAACGACTACTACGACGACATGGCGTGGTTGGCGCTGGCCCTCGAACGAGCGGGGCGGCTGGCTGGTGTCTCACGTCCCACAGCGCTGGCGACACTCGCCGACCAGTTCGTCACCGCCTGGGTGCCCGAGGACGGCGGCGGAATCCCCTGGCGAAAACAAGACCAGTTCTTCAACGCACCCGCCAACGGGCCGGCTGCGATCTTCCTGGTCCGGCACCTGTCCGCACTGGGCGAGCCGCTGCGCCGTGCATTGCAGATGGCCGACTGGATCGACGACACCTTGATCGACCCGGAAACTCATCTGGTCTTCGATGGCATCAAGGCCGGCTCGCTGGTCCGCGCTCAGTACACCTATTGCCAGGCGGTGGTGCTGGGGTTGGAGACCGAACTGGCCGTGCATACCGAAGACCCCGTGCATGCCCAGCGTGTCCACCGGCTGGTGGCCGCGGTGGCCGCGAACATGGCTCCCGAAGGGGTGATCAAGGGCGCTGGTGGCGGCGACGGTGGACTGTTCAACGGAATCCTGGCGCGCTATCTGGCGTTCGTGGCGACCACGCTGCCACAGCGTGGACCAGATGATGAACGGGCGGCCCGGACCGCCCGTTCGCTCGTGCTGGCCTCGGGCCATGCAGCTTGGCAGGGGTGTCAGCTCGTCGAGCAGCAACCCCTGTTCAGCGCGTTCTGGGACCGCCCCGCCCAGGTACCGACCGGGGCGGGGGTCGACGCGCACGCCGTGGACGGGGCGGTCAACTCGTCGGAGATCGCCGAACGCGATCTGTCCGTTCAGCTTGCCGGGTGGATGCTCATGGAAGCGGCCCACACCGTCGCGGGCG
>CAZLTV010000004.1:4383-92781 GCA_964562545.1 uncultured Mycobacterium sp.
ACGAGTCTGGCCCCGTCGCGGGCGACGAGTCTGGCCCCGTCGCGGGCGACGAGTCTGGCCCCGTCGCGGGCGACGAGTCGGAGACCGGGGGCGAACCCGAGGGGGATATCGACGGTGAGTGAGCTACCGGTCCAGCGGGGGTTCCCGCTGCTGCCGTCTCGGCGACTCAACCGTGGTTCCACCGCGTCCAAGACCTCGGACAATACTGCGGCAGCGCTGTTGCTGGCGTTCACCGTCATCGCGATTCTGTGGGCGAATTCGCCTTGGGCGCTGAGCTATTCGCAGCTGCTGGAAACCCCTATCGGGCTCAGCGTCGGCGACCGCCACGTCGAGATGTCGGTTAAACACCTCGTCAACGATGCACTGATGGCGTTCTTTTTCTTCATCGTCGGACTGGAGGTCAAGCGGGAATTCATCATCGGCGAACTCACCGACCGGTCCCGGGCCGCCGTGCCGGTAGTCGCCGCGGCGGCTGGTCTGGTGCTGCCAGCGTTGATTTTCTGGGCCTTCAATCCCTCCGGGGAGAACGCGCAGGCGTGGGGCGTGGTCATTTCGACCGACACCGCATTTCTGGTCGGCGCCCTGGCCGTCATCAGACCCATGTTCCCCGCCCGAGTGCGGGTGTTCCTGCTCACCCTGGCCGTCGTCGACGACGTGGGTGCGTTGGGCGCGATCGCGCTGTTCTATTCCGACAGCATCCAGGTCGCGCCGCTGATCATCGCACTGACGTTGCTGGTGGCTCTGGCGTTGGTGCGCTTCCTTCCCAAGGTTCGCGGACCCGCCTATGCGGGGCTGGGCCTGGCGCTGTGGGTCGCGCTGTATCTGGCGGGGATCCACCCGACCCTGGCAGGCGTCGCGGTGGCTCTGCTCATCCCGGTATTCACCCCGGAGCGCCGCCCGGTCGAACGAGCCGTCGAGCAGATCCGGGTGTTCCGTCAGTCCCCGAACTCGCAGTACGCGCGCGCGGCAAGCCGCTCGCTTCGGGACTCGATCTCGATCAACGAACGGCTGCAGGAAAGCGTCGGACCTGCGGTGTCGTTCGTGATCCTGCCGCTGTTCGCACTGGCCAACGCCGGCGTCCGGTTGGACGCCCAGAGCTTGACCGCCGCGCTGGGTTCCTCGCTGACCTGGGGCATCGTCGCTGGGCTGGTGCTGGGCAAGTTCGTCGGCATCACCGGGGCGACCTGGCTCATGCGCCGCAGTGGCCTCGGCGTTCTCGTGCCGGGCCTGACCTTGCGCCGTATTGCCGGCGGTGCCGCGCTGTCCGGCATCGGCTTCACGATCTCGCTGTTCATCGTCGACATCGCGATCTCCGAACCCGGCCGCCAGGATCAAGCCCGTATCGGCGTGTTAGCGGCGTCGGTGATCGCGTTCACCCTGGGCTGGGCAATTTTCCGGATCACCGATTGGGTCAGTCCACCCGAACCTGTGGGGCTCACCCTGCTACGGCCGGTCGACCCCGAGCGTGACCATGTCCGAGGCAGGCCTGACGCCCCGCTGACCCTGGTCGAGTACGGCGACTTCGAATGCCCGTTCTGCAGTCGAGCCACCGGCGCGATGGATGAGGTCCGCGCGCATTTCGGCGACGAACTGCGCTACGTGTGGCGCCACTTCCCGCTGGAGCGGGCGCACCCCCGCGCATTCGATGCGGCACGGGCTAGTGAGGCGGCAGCGCTGCAGGGCAGGTTCTGGGACATGGCCGGCGAACTGTTCGCCCACCAAGACGACCTGGAATGGTCGGACATGTACCGCTACGCGGTACGGGTGGGTTGTGACATTGAGCAGTTCGACCAGGATGTGCGGGCACACTCATCGAGGGTGCTGCACCGAGTCACCGACGACGCCGAGGACGCCGAGGCGATGGACCTCAATGCCACCCCGACACTGTTCGTCAACGGCACCCGGCACCGGGGGCCATGGGATGCGGCGAGCCTGATCCGCGCCCTCGAAGCGAAACGCGGGTTGCTTCCGTGAGTGATCAAGCGGAGGGTTCAGCCGCCGTGCCCCCGGCCTGCTTGGCGGCCTTGCGGCGCTTGTACCACTCGTAGGCCATCGGCAACACGGAGAGCACGACGATCACCAGCACGATCGGCTCGAGCAGGTTTTGGACCGCTTCGAAGCGACCGAGCCAATAGCCCAGCAAGGTCAGCCCGCATCCCCAGATCACTGCTCCAACGGCGTTGTACAGCGTGAACACCGCGTAATTCATCTTCGCCGCACCTGCGGTGATGGGCGCCAGCGTGCGCACGATCGGCACGAACCGGGCGATCACGATCGCGAACGGGCCGCGCTGCTCGAAGAAGATGTGCGCTTCGTCGAGGTAGCGCTGTTTGAGGAACCGGGCATTGGGCTTGAACATCGCGGTGCCGATGTTGCGGCCGATCCAGTACCCCACTTGCGCGCCGAGCACCGCGGCTATCGGGATGAACAACAGCAACTGCCACAGCTGGAAGTTGGCCTGGACCGCTCCCTCCTGGGCCGCGGCAGCGGTTCCCGCGGCGAGCATGCCCGCAACGAACAGCAGCGAGTCGCCCGGCAGCACCGGGAACAAGACACCGGACTCGACGAAGACGACCAGCAGCAGACCGACCAGAGCCCAGGTGCCGAAGTAGCCCAGCAGATTGATCGGATCCAAAAAATCAGGCATCAGCGCGAGATTGTCGACGACCACGGCTCCCAAGGGTACCGGCGCCCGGGCATGGTCATGTCTCGCGATGGATTCCGGCCGAGCGCGGTGCCGAACGGTGTTAACGGTGCACTGACCGTGTGAGCTCGGGTCATTCTTGCAATACTGCTGGGCAAAGCCCGGACAGTTGAGAGGAAAACAGATGCCCATCGCCACGCCCGAGGCCTACGCCGAAATGCTGGGCCGCGCCAAGGAGCACTCCTACGCGTTCCCGGCCGTCAACTGCACGTCCTCGGAGACCATCAACGCCGCGCTGAAAGGGTTCGCCGACGCCGGTTCCGATGGCATCATCCAGTTCTCCACCGGCGGTGCGGAATTCGGATCTGGTCTCGGTGTCAAGAACATGGTGTCCGGCGCGGTAGCGTTGGCCGAGTTCGCGCACGTGATCGCCGACAAGTATCCGATCACCGTCGCGCTGCACACCGACCATTGCCCCAAGGACAAGCTGGACACCTATGTCCGGCCGCTGCTGGAAATCTCCGCAGAGAGGGTGCGCGCGGGTGCCAATCCGCTGTTCCAGTCGCACATGTGGGATGGCTCGGCGGTGCCGATCGACGAGAATCTGTCCATCGCGCAGGAGCTGCTCAAGCAGGCGGCCGCGGCAAAGATCATCCTGGAGATCGAGATCGGCGTGGTCGGCGGCGAGGAAGACGGTGTCGAGGCCGAGATCAACGACAAGCTGTACACCACGCCCGAAGACTTCGAGAAGACGATCGAGGCCCTCGGCGCCGGCGAGCACGGCAAGTACCTGCTGGCTGCGACGTTCGGGAACGTGCACGGTGTCTACAAGCCGGGCAATGTGGTGCTCAAGCCCGAGGTGCTGGCCGAGGGGCAGAAGGTGGCCTCAGCCAAGCTCGGTCTGGCCGAGGGATCGAAGCCGTTCGACTTCGTCTTCCACGGCGGGTCGGGTTCGCTGAAGTCCGAGATCGAGGATTCGCTGCGCTACGGCGTGATCAAGATGAATGTCGATACCGACATGCAGTACGCGTTCACCAAACCGATTGCGGCTCATATGTTCACCAACTACGACGGCGTCTTGAAGATCGACGGTGAGGTCGGCAACAAGAAGGTCTATGACCCGCGCAGCTACATGAAGAAGGCCGAGGCGTCGATGAGTGAGCGAGTGATCGAGGCGTGCAACGACCTGCACAGCGCGGGACGCAGCATCACCGCCTAGCCAATCCGTCTAGCAAACCATCTCGGCTGAACCGCCGGGGTCAAACACGCCGAAATCCGGCTCTTGTAGGAGCAGTGCGAGTAACCGCCTACAAGAGTCGGATTTCGGCGTGAAAGGGCGCCGCTGGGTGCGCGATACGTGCGGTTGGGCCATGGTGGCCCGCCAGTTCACCCCGTGGGGGCCTGGCAGATCTTCCACTGGTCGTCGCGGAACTGCAGGTCGAAACTGCGGGTCGAGCGGGTCTGCGGGGCATAGGCCATGAACGTGGTTACGTTGGCCTCGGCGTGGTCGCCGTTGATCACCACCTGATCGATGCTGGCAACGACGGGATACTGCTTGGCGGCGGCGACGCGGGAGTGGGTGTCGGTCCAGGCTTCGTCGTCGTAGCGCACATAGCTGTCCCGGGTGGCGCCGCAGGTGATGCCGCGCAGTGTGGCCAGATCGCCGTTTTGCACCGCCACGTCGAAGTCCTCAATGGTGGACCGGACCAGATCCTCCTGGGACACCTCCGGAGCGTTGCTGCGGGTCAGAAGCAGCGTCCCGAGCACCGCGATGGCCGCTAGTGCAACGACGATGATGACGATCGCCACCACCCAGCCCCAGCTGCGCTTGGTCCCGGGCGGCACGGGGGGTTTGGAACCGTCTGGGCGCGGCGGGATCATCTGGGGTTCGGCTGGTTTGTGTGCGGCGAATGCCTCGGTGGGCGGTTCGATGGGCCGGTCGATGATCTGGGTGGAACCAGCGTCGAAACCCGATGGTGCAGTAAACCGGCGTTCACCCGGCTCTCCCTGTGGGCCCGCGGCATCCGGGTCGGTTGGCGCCATGACCTCGGTGGTCGGTTCGTGCTCGGGGTCGGGCTCGGGCATGACCTCGGTGGTCGGTTCGTGCTCGGGGTCGGGCTCGGGCAGGACCTCGGTCTCGTCATTTCCGCCGTGGGCATCAGGCTGGGCCACTTCGTCGGTGGTCTCGTCCGGATGATCAGGCCCTGTGGGGTTTGACATCGCTGGTGCGGTCCTCCCTGGTCTCCCCAAGCAACATTACGGCGGAAGCTTAGTCATCCGCAGTGACACCCGCCCGCGGCCGCACGGCACAATAGGGGCATGACTCGGATGGGTGACCTCCTCGGACCTGAACCAGTGTTCCTTCCCGGCGATCCGGATGCCGAAGCCGAGCTCGACGCCGCGGAAAACCCGGCGATCGTGGCGGCGGCGCACCCGTCGGCATCTATCGCCTGGGCGGTTCTGGCCGAGGACGCACTCGATGGCGACAAGGCCGTCACCGCCTACGCCTACGCCCGAACCGGCTACCACCGTGGGCTGGATCAATTGCGCCGCCACGGGTGGAAGGGGTTCGGCCCGGTGCCGTTCTCGCACGAACCCAACCGCGGCTTCCTGAGGTGTGTCGCAGCGCTGGCGAAGGCTGCCGAGTCGATCGGAGAGGGCGAGGAGTACCAGCGCTGCCTGGACCTGCTTGACGATTGCGATCCGTCGGCACGGGCCGAGCTTGGGCTGTCCTGACCTACTTCGTTTCGCATTCGCAGTCGGCGGCGCTGTCGGGTGGCTCCACCTGGACGGTCGAGTGGGCGAGTCCTCGGGCTGTGAGAACCGCGCGGGCGTCGTCGAGGACCGACGCGGGGTCGCGCCCGCTCGTCAGGTGCGCGGTGACCATGTCTTTGCCCGGGACCAGGGTCCAGACGTGCAGATCGTGGACCTCGGTGACTCCCTCGACCGAACCCAAGGCAGTACGCAGTTCGTCGACGTCGATGTGGCTGGGCGACGATTCGGACAGGATTCGTAGTGCCGCACGGGCCAGTGAGATGGCTCGTGGCAGCACCCACAGCGCGACGAGGACCGCGACCACGATGTCGGCGTAGGGCCAGCCCGTGGTGACGGTGACGACGCCGGCGATCAGCACGCCGATGCTGCCGACAGTGTCGGCGACAACCTCCATGTAGGCGCCCTTGACGGCCAGGCTGGACTCCGAATGCGACCGCAGCAGCAGCACCACCGCGGCGTTGGCCGCCAGACCCGCCAGGGCTACGACGATCAGTGGCACACCGGGGACCTCCGGGGCGTCGCCGATCCGCTCGACTGCCTCGTACAGGATGAACCCGGCGACCCCCAAGAGCAGCGCGGCGTTGGCGACCGCGGTGAACACCTCGGCGCGATGCCAGCCGTAGGTTCGTGACGGGGACGCGCTGCCACGCCGGGCCATCAGCACCGCGGTCAGCCCCATGAACATGGCCACCAAGTCGGTCAGCATGTGACCGGCGTCAGCCAGCAGTGCGATCGAGTTGATCGCGAGTGCGGTGATCAGCTCGACGAGGAAGAAGACCGACAGTATGCCTGCGGCGATCACCATCCGGGAGGCCCGAGCATCGGTGTGGCTGTGGTCATGTCCGGCACCCATGCCGACAATATATGCGTACTTGCGCATGTGTTGCAACCGGCCGAGGGGTCTTTCGAACCGGAGGCCCGCCTCTAATATGGGCGAATGTCAGATCGTTGGGAATCGCCTGTGTATTACCTGGTGGCCACGGCGGGGTTTCCCAACTTCGGCGACGAGCTGATCCTCAGCGGCTGGCTGAACCATCTCGCCCGCATCGCCCCACACGCGACGGTGTGGGTCGACACGCACTCACCGGGTTCCACCCAGATGCTGCTCGGCGACGCACACCCCAAGGTGCGGTTCACCGACACGCTGTGGCGACTGTGCTGGGAGGCGCCTTCGCAGGACCCCTGGGAGGTCGCCAGCTGGGTCCAACGCGCGGTGGCCGATCCGGGGCTGGCGCCGCGTTGGCACCAGGGCATCATGGCCTTGCACCGCCTGGACGTAGTGCACGTCGTCGGCGGCGGCTACGTCAACCGGATCTGGCCGCGGCACGTCGGCCTCATCGCCGGGGCTGCTGCTGCGGCCCGCCACTCCGGCGCACGGTCAGCGATGACCGGACAGGGCCTGACCCCGGAGCCGGACGGTGCTGCGCCACTACTGCGGGCGCTGGCCGGCAGATTCGACGTCGTGGACGTGCGCGACGGCCCCTCCGCAGAGCTCCTGGGGGTCGGGCCCGGCGTCGACGACGCATTTCTGGCCATCGGGACCGAACGCACCATCAGGCCTCGTGCGATCTGGCCGGACGCGCGACCGCCCGCAGTGATGGTGTGTCTGCAATCCGACCTCAACGAGGTCGGATCCGCTGCAGTGGCCGGCGCGACACTGGCCATGCTGCAGGCCTGGGGCATCGGCGGTGAGCAGGTGTGCGTCGTGGAAGGCATCCCCCGCGTCGACCGGGAGGTTTACGCGCTGATCGAGCACGAGCTTCCGGGCGCCAGCTTCTACCCGTTCGCCGAAGTCTGGGACAAAGGTCTGCCGGTTTCGGCAGAGCAAACCTGGATCTCGACCCGGTTTCACCTGCATATGGCGGCCGCGGCGGCAGGGGCCGCCGGTGTCGCCGTCGCGATCAGCTCGGACTACTACGCCACCAAGCATCAATCGTTGATCGACCTCGGGTCCGGATGGACACTCCTGCAGGACATGGGTGAGGTTCCCGCCCGACCGGTAGGGCACGGGTTCGCCGCAGGCACGGTCGATCGGTTGCGCCGTGACAAAGTCGCCCTGGCTCAAGCGATCTACCAGGGGCAGGCTCAGAACCAGGCAGACCAGAACCGGGTCAGCTGACTGCCCTGCCAGGACAGGGCCGGGGCGACGCCCGACAGGTCGAACAGCCAGTACACCGCGCCGAAGAACCACTGGTTGAGCGGCGGCGCGACGAGCACCACCAGCAGGATGAAAAACCCCCACTGTTTTGCCGGGGCCAGTGCGCGCCGAGTCTCCGGGCTCAGGTGCGGTTCCAGCGCCCCGTAGCCGTCCAGCCCGGGAATCGGCAGCATGTTCAGCAGCAGCGCGGTGACCTGCAGAAAGCCCAGGAATGCAACCCCGGCCCAGAACACCGAATGAGCAGGGTCGTAGAGCGCCCGGGTCAGCGCCAGCAATGCGACGGCGAATGCCAGGTTGACCGCCGGGCCGGCCAGACTGACCACCGTCTGCTTGCGCGCGGACATGAACCCGGTTCGCACATACACCGCACCGCCGGGGAGGCCGAAACCGCCGATCGCGATGAACAACACCGGCAGGCCCAGTGACAGCAATGGATGCGAGTACTTCAGCGGGTTCAGTGTGAGGTAGCCGCGGACTGCGACGTCGTGGTCGCCGAACCGCCACGCCAGGTAGGCGTGGGCGAACTCGTGCAGACACAGCGAGACCAGCCAGCCGAAGATGACGAAGACGAACACCCCGATGTAGGCCAGCGGTCGCGCCTGGGCTGCCGACATCCATGCCATGGCGCCGCCCGCCGCGGTCGCAGCGACGAGAGCCAGAAAGACCGGGCTGGGCCGCACCGACTGATGCAGCGGGCGAACGTTCACGTCCCAGAAACTACCTGCGCCTGCCGGGCCCCACCCGAAGCCAGCCCTGAGTGTTCCGATAGAACGTGCAGCGCCGGACCGGGCGCGGGGCGGCCTGCCCGTCGCGGACAACCCGCGCCGAGGGCGTGCCCAGCTGGGCGGCCCGCCCGGCGACCCAGCGCCCGCCCGGCGACAACACCCGGGCCCGCAGACCGGGCATCGACAAAGTCGGCTCTACTCGCACCCCGGCCGCTAGGCCGTCGAACAAAACCGTGTCGTCGACGATGGCTTCACCCCGCACCGCCTGCTCGCCCTCCGGCGGCAGCCAGCACGCCATCTCGGTCAGCACGGTCCCGGTCTCGTCGCGGATGAGCGGAACGCGGCGCGCCGGCCCGCTCAACGCCCTACGCGCTTGCCATCGCCGCCGGACGTGGGCGACCTCGACGTCGAGCCGATCGGCCTTGAGCAGGCGGGTCAGCACCATCGATAGATCCCGATAGGTGCCCACCACGATCACGCGGCGGCATTCGGCAACGGTGTCGAGGTCGACGGGCGGCAACCGACGAAGCGGCCGCGGGACTTGTGGGGGACCGAAAACGGCGACCTCGGGCACCGAACACTCCTTTTCCGGGTCGGTCGATGTCAAGCAGTGCGACGATCTTGGCATGGTCACCCGTCGTCGCTTCCTCGCAGTATCGGCCGCCGGAGCCTGCGTCGCGCTGACCGGTGCCTGCGGTCCCGCAGTCCGACCCAAACCCGCCGCCTCGGATGCGCTCGAATTTCCGATGCGGGCGGCCGAAACCGAGGTCGATCTCGGTGGGGTGGTGGTGCCCACCTGGACCTATACCGGCACGGTTCCCGCCACGGAGGTCAGGCTCCGCAAGGGCCAGACCCTGCGCGCGCCGGTGTCCAACACGTTGCCACAGGAGACGACGGTGCACTGGCACGGCTTGGCCGTCCCCAACGCGATGGACGGCGTACCCGTGCTGACCGGGCCGGCGATCGCGCCGGGTGGGGAGTTCACCTACGAATTCCGGGTACCCGATGCGGGCACCTACTACCTGCACTCGCACGTCGGCACGCAGCTGGACCGGGGGATGTACGGGCCGTTGATCATCGAGGATCCCGAGGACGGCGCGGACTACGACGACGAGCTGGTGGTGGTTCTCGACGACTGGGTCGACGGCACCGGAACTAACCCGGACCAGGTGTTCGAACAGCTGAAGAAAAACGGGATGGCACCGATGGAGCCGGGTGGTCCTCAAGTGAGTCCGATCCGCCCGCTCGGGGACGACGGCGGCGACGTCACCTACCCCTACTATCTGATCAACGGCCGTCTCACCACCGATCCGCAGGTGGTCGATTACAGTGCAGCACAACGGGTTCGGCTGCGAATAATCAACGCCGGGGCCGATACGGCATTTCGGGTCGCGGTGCCGGGAAGTGCGCTGACGGTCACCCACACCGACGGCTACCCGGTGGTGCCGCAGCAGGCCGGTTCGGTGATCTTGGGTATGGGTGAACGTGCCGACGTCATCGTGGAGTTGACGTCCTCGGTGCCGGTGGTCGCCGCAGCCTACGGCAAGGACGGCTACGCCCAGCTCAACATGCGTGTCGGCGGGGCACCGTCGACCGTCGACGTCGACGCATTCGTCTCGGCACTGCGCAGCGAGGCTCCGCTGAATACCTCGAGCCTCGCCCCGGACCCGTCGGTCGCACTGTCAGCCCGCGAACCGGACACTACCGTCGACCTCGCGCTTCAAGGGCCGGTGGCGCCCTACGCCTGGCCGATCAACGGCAAGCTCTACGACCCGCCCGACAACGGCATCCCGCTGCAGGCGGGCACCCGGGTGCGGATGCGCTATGTCAACGAATCGTCGATGTATCACCCGATGCACCTGCACGGACAGACGTTCCAGGTGGTCGGCGGCCCCCGCAAGGACACCGTTTTGGTGCCGCCGAAACAGACGGTCGAGGTCGATTTCGACACCGCGAATCCGGGTCGCTGGATCGTGCATTGTCACAATGACTACCACCTCAACGCGGGTATGGCGGCATTCATCGAGTACTGACGAGCGCAGCTGTGCGGATGCTTGGCTATGGCAGTACACCGTGGGTCGATTACCCTGTCTGCCGGGATATGACCAGAGCGGTTCAGGAAAAGCGGGAGTACCAGCAATGCCGGCAATCGTGCTCATCGGCGCCCAGTGGGGCGACGAGGGCAAAGGAAAGGCCACCGATCTGCTCGGTGGCCGTGTCCAGTGGGTCGTGCGCTACCAGGGGGGCAACAACGCCGGGCACACGGTGGTCTTGCCGACAGGCGAGAACTTTGCGCTGCATCTGATCCCGTCGGGGATTCTGACCCCTGGAGTGACCAACGTGATCGGCAACGGCGTGGTGGTCGATCCGGGTGTGCTGCTCGACGAACTGAACGGTCTCGAGGAGCGTGGCGTCGACACCGGGCGGCTGTTGATCTCCGCCGATGCGCACCTGCTGATGCCCTACCACGTCGCGATCGACAAAGTCGTCGAACGGTACGCGGGCAGCAAGAAGATCGGCACCACCGGCCGCGGCATCGGACCGTGCTACCAGGACAAGATTGCCCGTATCGGCATCCGCGTCGCCGATGTCCTCGACGAGGCGCTGCTGGCCGAAAAGATCGAAGCGGCACTGGAATTCAAAAACCAGGTGTTGGTCAAAATTTACAATCGCAAGGCGCTCGACCCCGCGGAAGTTGTCGAGTCCCTGCTGGCCCAGGCCGAGGGCTTCAAGCATCGCATCGCCGACGCCAGGCTTCTGCTCAACGCCGCGCTCGAGGGCGGCGAGACGGTGCTGCTCGAGGGTTCCCAGGGCACTCTGCTCGACGTCGACCACGGTACGTATCCCTTTGTCACATCGTCGAACCCGACCGCAGGTGGCGCCGCGGTGGGCTCGGGTATCGGTCCCACCCGGATCACCGCCGTGCTGGGAATCCTCAAGGCCTACACCACCCGTGTCGGCTCCGGTCCGTTCCCCACCGAGCTGTTCGACGCGAACGGGGAGTATCTGTCCAAGACCGGCGGTGAGGTCGGGGTGACCACCGGTCGTCCCCGTCGCTGCGGCTGGTTCGACGCCGTCATCGCTCGGTACGCAACCAGGGTCAACGGAATCACCGACTACTTCCTGACCAAACTCGACGTGCTTTCGAGTCTGCAGACCGTGCCGATCTGCGTCGGCTACACCGTCGACGGAAAACGCACCGACGAAATGCCGATGACGCAGAGCGACATCGCGCGCGCCGAACCAATCTATGAGGAACTGCCCGGATGGTGGGAGGACATCTCCGGGGCGCGCGAATTCGAGGATCTGCCCGCCAAGGCCCGCGACTACGTCCTTCGTCTCGAAGAGCTTGCCGGAGCACGAGTCTCATGCATCGGTGTCGGCCCGGGCCGCGAGCAGACAATCGTTCGCCACGACATCCTCGGGCGCGCGTGAGCTCCGCTGACGCCGCCAGCGCCGCCAACGGAGAGGATCCCCGCAGCGTCGACCCCGAATACGACCGACACGGCGGGTTCCCGAACTTCAAGCCCGTCCAACCCGGCCCGGGTTTCGGGCGCTTCCTCTCGGCGATGCGCCGGGCACAGGATCTGGCGGTCTCGGCAGACCCGGACTCCGACACCTGGTCGCGTGCGGCTGATGTGGCCGAGCAACTCATCGACCTGTTAGCCCCCTTCGAGGCCGCCGAGGGTGTCGGTCCCGCCCACCGGGTGCCGTCCCTGCCGGGAGCGGGCAGCCTGCTCATGCCGCCCTACCGGGTGCGCAAGTTCGAGGCCGACGAGGTGGTGCTCGAGGTTACGTTCAGCCGGTTCTCGGTCGGCGGAAATCGCGCCGTGCACGGTGGGGTGCTGCCGCTGCTATTCGATTCGGTCTTCGGCATGGTGATCCATGCCGCCGGCCGGCCGATCAGCCGGACTGCCTTCCTCCACGTCGACTATCGCCGGGTCACGCCGATCGACACCGTGCTCACAGCGCGCGGCTGGGTGCGGGAGGCGCAGGACCGGAAGGCCTTCGTCAACGCCGAACTGCTCGATGCCGAGGGAAATGTGCTCGCCGAGGCGAACGGGCTGATGATCCGGTTGCTGCCTGGACAGCCCTGACGTGCCACCATGAAGGTGTGACTCATCCGGTCGATCGAAGTCTTCGCCGCCTGAGTACGCCTCGAGCGGCTGCATTTGCCGGCGTGCTGTTTGCGGTGCTGTTCGGTGTCGCGCTGGTGTTGATGCGTACCTCGTTGCCTGCGGATGCCGAACTCGGTTCCCAGTGGGTGGACGGACAGGGCAAGCTGCTGCGGGTCGCGGTGGTGTTGATGCCCTTCTCGGGCATCGCGTTCCTGTGGTTTATCGGTGTGGTGCGCGACGGTCTCGGTGATCTGGAGGACCGGTTCTTCTCCTCGGTGTTCCTCGGCAGCGGGCTGTTGTTCCTCGGGATGATCTTCGTGTCCACGTCGGTCGGAGCCGGCCTGCTGGCCAGCAGGGATATGGTGATGCACGCCGACACCCGCACCGAGGTCGTCGCGTTTGCGCAAGGTTTGCTTCTGGCGTTGAGCAACACCTATGCGTTGCGGATGGCCGCGGTGTTCATGATCTCGCTGGCCACGATCTGGCTGAAGACTCGGCTGATGCCGCGCTGGTTGGCGGTCGCGACCTACGTGATGGCGTTGGCCGTGTTGGTGGCCAGCGACATCAACATGTGGATGACGGTGAGTTTCCCGGCGTGGGTACTGGTGGTCAGCCTGGTGATGCTGGTGCGTTCAGGGGTCATCGACCTACCCGGCGACCGGGAGGCAGATAACGAGGTCAGTCCTGGGCCAGGCTCAACGCGCTTGACGGACACAGCTTGACTGCCTCACGCACACGGTCGGCCAGTTCTCCGGAGGGCTCCAGCTCGTCGGTGAGTACCGCGACAATGCCGTCATCGTCCTGATCGAAGACTTCGGGGGCGACCATGACACAGTTGCCCGCCTGGATGCACAGCTCACGATCGGCTAAAACCTTCATCGAATGATCACCGTACCGATAAAGAGCGCGGTCCGTTGACGAAGTGACCCGCCCGGGACTCGACTTTTTCTGAAGCCGGGGCCGGGATGCCGGGTGGCGTTGGCGGACTGGTGTGCGCTCCTGGTCGCCGAGTGCGTAGGGGTAGGGGTAGGGAAAACCCGGATTCTGAAAGCGTTTCTCCAACCCTAAGGTTCAGAGCGGCTCGACCGTGGATAGGCGCATCTCTCGGGACTGATCACCGGTTGTGCGAAGGTCCGCACGCTTCAGTCCCGAGCCTGTCACGACATTGGATTCGGACTGCGTCACGGCTGACGGAGGACCGGTGGAGAACCGGTGGAGGAGAGGAACCCCGTGGACTACGCGCACTACATCGGACGAGTCGGGGCGCTCGCAGTGGCGTTGGGTGTCGGGATGGCGATCACGGCCAGTCCCGGCGTGGCCATCGCGGAACAGGATTCAGGCGCGTCGTCGGGGGCGTCCGACGCGGCGGGCGGCGACACATCTGACGCGTCTGGCGCCGGCGCAGATGGCCCCGCCACAAACGAGGCCGCTACAGAGACAGCGAGCAGCGAAGAGTCGGAGTCCACGCCGACATCGTTGGATTCTGAGGCCGCTGAAGCCGAGCTCGACCAGGATGCTGGCGACGAGGCCGGCTCCGAACTTGACGAGGATGCTGGCGACGAGGCCGGCTCCGAACTCGACGAACTCTCCGATCTCACTGACCCTGCTGACCAGGAAGGATCCGCCGTCGAAGCGATCGGGACCGTGGATCCCGCCGCAGAGGTCTCTGATCCCGACCCTGTCGAGCCGGCGGTAGCCGACGACACGACGGCATCTGCACCAGAGCCGTTGGCGCCGGCGGATACCCGCGAAGACAATGCCGACCGCGATACGCCGATATTCGGCACAGTCAGCGGGCCAATCGAACAGCAAGACGCGGACAACGCAGCCAACAGCACGAGCACAATGTCCGAGGCGGTAGACATCGGTGCCGATGTCGATGCGGGTGCCGGGGCCGCCACTACAAGGGTGTTCGCCGACGATCCCGGCGACGACGAAAAAGCGGCCAGCACGATCCCGACGCCGGCGGGCCTGGACACGGTCGAGCCGGTCCTCGTGACAGTGCCGGAGCCGGACCCCGTCTCGGCGATACTGGCCTTCCCGGCGGCCCTGTTCGCTGCGGCCGTCGACGCCGTGGTCAGCGCCTTCGAGCCGGTCGTGGGTCCGGGCGGTCCGTTTGAGGACGCATTCCTGTGGGGTGTATTGGCCTGGACTCGGCGGATAACCAACCAAACATTCGCCAACCGCAGCCCCGACATCGGGGCTGACAGCGTCAGCCTGACCGTTGCCGAAGACAGTCCCGGCGGCTCAGTCGGTGAACTGCCGGCAACGGACGTCGACGGAGACAGCCTCACTTATCGGGTGGCCTCCAGCCACGGTCCCGCCAACGGCACCGTGGACATCGTCGGCAGCACTGTCACCTACATCCCCAACCCTGGCTACAGCGGTGCCGACACCTTCACCCTCGTCGCCTCCGATTCCCGCAGCGGCTTCCACATCCACGCGCCCGGAAACTTCCACTACGACACCGTCACCGTCGCCGTCACTGTCGAGACTGCCGGGTCCAACTCCGCTCCCGTTGCCGTCGATGACACCGCCACCATCTCCGAGGACACCTCGGCGGCCATCGATGTGCTGGCCAACGACTCCGATGCCGACTCCGATGCCGCCCTATTGAGTGTTGCCGAGGTGAGCAGCCCCACTCACGGGACCGCGGTGGTCGCTGCCGACGGGACGTCGGTCAGCTACACACCGGATGCCGATTTCGCGGGAACCGACAGCTTCACCTACACGGCCGAGGACATCGACGGCGCAGTCAGCAACTCGGCCACCGTCACCGTCACGGTCACCCCGGTCGATGACCAGGCGGTGCTCGGCGCCGACACCGTCACCGTCGCGGAGGACACGACGGTCACCGTCGACGTGCTGGCCAACGACCACGACGCGGACGGCGCGCTGACCGTCACCGGGGTGAGCGACCCCGCCCACGGGACGGCTGCGGTGGCCGCCGACGGGTTGTCGGTCAGCTACAGCCCGGATAGCGATTTTGCCGGTACCGACAGCTTCACCTACACGGTCACCGACCCCGTAGGCGGAAGCGGCACCGGCACCGTCACCGTCACCGTCGTTGCGGGCGGGCCAAATACCGGTCCCGTCGCATCGCCCACGATTGGTGTCCCCGACGCTGACGGAGTGGTCACCGGTGATCTGGGCGCCACCGATCCCGACGGAGATCCGCTGAGCTACGTCGTCACCGTCGACGCCGATTCGGGAATGCTGACGCTGAACGCCGACGGAACCTTCACCTACACCCCGACCGCGGCGGCGCGGGTCGCCGCGGCCGGAACACCTGGGCCGGATAGCGATTCGTTCACCGTCGAGGTCAGTGACGGTGTCAACCCGGCAGTCGCCGTCACGGTGGACTCCGTGCCGATCCTGGCGGGCACCCCGGCGGTCACCGACACCATCACCGGTGTCGAAAGCCCGATCGGTGTCGCGGTCAGCCCGGACGGCACGCTGGCCTATATCACCAACGGTGGGGCCGCCGATTCGATCTCGGTGATCGACACCCGCACCGACACCGTGATCGACACGATCCCGGTCGGCGACGGAATCAGGGAGATGGTGCTCAGCCCCGATGGCGACCGCATCTACCTGACGAGGACCGGAGACCAGCTCGACAGCATCGGAACCCTGGTGGTGGTCGACACCGCCAGCCGCGCCGTCACCGGGACGGAGATCCCGGTGGGCTACAACCCGGAGGGGGTGGCGGTCAGCCCGAACGGTTCCCGCGTCTACGTCGCCAACGTCTACGGTGGCGACGTGTCGGTGATCGACACCGCCACCGACACGGTGATCGCTTCCCCGCAGGTGGGTTCCGGACCGGCCAGGGTGGCCGTCAGCCCCGACGGCACCCGCGCGTACGTGACCAACAGCTTCGACGGCACCGTCTCGGTGATCGACACCGCCACCAACACGGTGGTCGGCCCGCCGATCATGGTGGGCGACAGCCCGTTCGGCGTCACTGTGAGCGCCGACGGCAGCCGTGCCTACGTCGCCAACGCCGACGGTGACTCGGTGTCGGTGATCGACACCGACACCGCCGCCGTCACCGCCACCATCGGCGTCGGCGACTACGCCACCGCGGTGGCACTGAGCCCGGACGGGTCGCTGGCCTACGTCGCGAACTATTCCGACGACACCGTCTCGGTGATCGATACCGCCACCGAGGCCGTGGTGGCCACCGTCGCCCTCGACGATGCCCCCTTCGATGACGTCAATGCCTCCGGGGTGGCATTCGTCCCGGGCAGCACCCGCGCCTACGCCACCACCCTCCTCGACGACACGGTGTCGGTGATCTCGTTGTCGGCGCCCGCCGACACCCCAGCGGTGATCGGCGCGGACACCGCCGCGGTGGACGAGGACACCGTCGCCAACCCCATCGATGTGCTGGCCAACGACAGCGACGACGACGGGCCGCTGAGCGTTGTCGCGGTGAGCGGCCCGGCCAACGGAACTGCCGCCGTCGCCGCCGACGGGGGATCGGTGACCTACACCCCCGACCCCGGTTTCACCGGTACCGACAGCTTCACCTATACCGCCGCCGACCCGTTCGGCGGTACCGGGACCGGGACGGTCACCGTGATCGTGACCGTTGCGGACGGCAACGAGGCGCCCGAGGTCGACCCGGTGATCGGGACTCCTGACCCGGTGACCGGCCGGGTGGTCGGCACGCTGGGCGCCACCGACCAGGAGGACGACCCGCTGACCTACACCACCACGGCCACCACCAGCTGGGGAACCTTGGTCGTCGCCGACGACGGGACGTTCACCTACACCCCGACGATGGCGGCGCTGGTCGCCGCGGGCCAGACGGAAGGCGAGGACTTCGACGCGTTCACCGTCGAGGTCAGCGACGGGTCCAACCCCGCCGTCGTCGTCACGATCGACGACCTCCCGGTGCTGGCGGGCACGGTGGTGGTCAGCGATACCGTCGAAGCAGTGCCCGAGCCGGTCGCAGTGGCGGTCAGCCGCGTCGGTAGCCGCGCCTATGTGACCAACGGCGGGGACAGCGAGTCGATCTCGGTGATCGACACCGCCACCAACACCGTGATCGCCACCGTCGACGTCGGCGGCACCGCCGACGGGGTGGCGGTCAGCCCGGACGGCGCCCGCGTCTACGTCGCGACGGACGACGGGTTCGACGACGGCGAGCCCGACTCGATCAAGGTGATCGACACCGCCAACAACACCGTGATCGCCACCCTCACCGCCGGTGATTCCCCCACCGGCGTGGCGGTCAGCCCGGACGGCGCCCGCGTGTACGTCACCAATGCCGTCTTCAACGCCCCCGACACACTGTCGGTGATCGACACCGGCACCGGCGCCACGGTGGCGACCATCGACGTCGGGACGACACCGCGCCGGGTGGCCGTCAGCCCCGACGGTTCGCGCGCCTACGTGACCAACAACTCGGACGACACGGTGTCGGTGGTCGACACCGTATCCGGCACGGTGGTGGCCACCGTCGAGGTCGGCGGTGATCCCGAAGGTGTGGCCGTCGGCCCGGACGGTACCCGGGTCTACGTGGTGAACAGTGACGACAACACCGTCTCGGTGATCGACACCGCCACTGCGACGGTCGTCAGCACGATCACGGTCGGTGGTTCCGGGTTCGGTAACCACAACCCGCTCGGGGTGGCGATCAGCCCGGACGGCAGCCTGGCCTACGTGACCAACAACTACGACGGCACCGTGTCGGTGATCGACACCGCCACCGGCACGGTGGTCGACACCGTCACCGTGGGCTTCGACCCCGAAGGGGTGGCTTTCGGGCCGGACGGGGTGGCCTATGTCGTCAACAACGGCGACGACACCGTATCGGTGCTCTCGGTGCAGACCACTCCGACGGTCTAGCGAACCATCCGAGCCGGCCACCAGATCCGTGGCCCGATGAGGGTGAACAGCGCGGGAATCACGACGGTGCGCACCACGAAAGTGTCCAGCAGGATGCCCAGGCCGACGATGATGCCCACCTGGGTGAGCACGATCAGCGGCAACACTCCCAGCACGCAGAACACCGCGGCGAGGACGATGCCGGCGCTGGTGATGACCGCGCCGGTTGCCGAGACGGCCCGCACCATGCCGTCGCGGGTGCCGTGTGCCGGGGTCTCCTCCTTGGCGCGGGTGACCAGGAAGATGGTGTAGTCCACCCCGAGCGCGACTAGGAACAGGAACGCATACAGCGGCGCGGTGTTGTCCAGGCCGGGGAAGCCGAACACGTGCACGCTGGCCCAGCCGCCCAGTCCGAGCGCGGCCAGCGCGGACAGGACGGTGGCGGCGACCAGGATCAGCGGGGCCAGTGCCGCGCGCAACAGCACGTAGAGCACTGCCAGCACGACGGCCAGAATCGCCGGCACCACCACCAGCCGGTCGCGCTGTGCGGCTGCGGCCGCGTCGCGGGCCTTGGCGTCGGACCCGCCGACCAGTGCCGACGGATCGGCGTCGTGCACCGCGTCGCGCAGCGCGTCGACGGTGCCGAACGCCTCGCCGGAGGCCGGGGGCGCGGCCAGTACCACCGACCATTGGTGCAGGCCGTCGGGTGCGGTGCCGGCCGGCGCGGCCGACACCACACCGGGGGTGTCGAAGACGGCGCGCTGCACGGCCTCGGAGTTCTCGGCTGAGGCGATGACCACGGTGGGGTCGGTCAGGCCGCTGGGGAAGTGCTGGGCCAGGGTGTTGTATCCGTCGACCGATTCGGCCTGGACCCGGAACTGTTCGGTCTGGGACAGGCCGAACGGGGTGGCGAGCAGCCCGGTGCACAACACCGCGAGCGCGCCGATCGACACCACCGCGACAGGTCCGGGCCGGTGTGAGACCCCGGCGGCGATCCGGTGCCAGACACCGCTGTCGGTGAGTGCCTTGGCGCCCACCCGGGGGATGAACGGCCAGAACAGTGCGCGGCCGAACAAGCTCAGCAGCGGTGGCAGCACAAGCAGCACGAACACGGCGGCGACCACCAAGCCTGTGGCGGCCTGCACGCCGAGGCTGCGCGTGCTCGGCGCCACGGCCAGCAGCAGGGTCAGCAGCGCCAGCACGACGGTTGCGTTGGAGGCCACGATCGCCGGCGTGGCCCGGCGCACCGCGGTGTCCAGCGCGTCGCGGTGGGATTCGTGGCGGCCCAGCTCCTCCCGGTAGCGCGAGATCATCAGCAGTGCGTAATTGGTGCCCGCTCCGAACACCAGCACGCTGGTGATCCCGGAGGTGGAGCCGTCGGGGGGCAGCCCGACGGTGTCGGCGACCGCCGCGCCCAGTACGGCGGCGACCCGGTCGGCGAAGGCGATGACCAGCAGGGGGACCAGCCACAGCGTCGGGGAGCGGTAGGTGATGAACAGCAGCAGCGCGACGACAGCGGCGGTCACGGCAAGCAGCGTGACGTTGGCGCCGGAGAACGAGTCGGCGATGTCGGCGCCGAAAGCCGGGCCGCCGGTCACCGCGGTGCGCAATCCGGACGGTAATCCGTCGTCGGCGGCGGCGCGAAGGTCGGCGACCTTGTCCGTGAGAGCGAAACCCGACAGGTCCGCGGGCAGCGGCACCGTCGCCAGCGCGGCCTGTCCGTCCTCGGAGACCTGGGCGGGGGGACCGGGGGCGGCTGCGGCGTCGGCCGCCGTGAGCATCCGTTGCCGGGCCTGGTCGACGGCCTGCAGATCGGCGCCGGTCAAGGGCGCACCGTCGGCGCGGGTGACGACAAGGATCACCGGAGCCTGGTCGCCGCCGGGGAATGTGGCGCGGGAGACCTCAGCTCGGGCCGACTCGGCGCCCGTTGGAACCGCGACGGGCGATTGCTCGCTGGAATCGCCGCTTCCCAGCAGCCCCATCAGCGCACCTGACACCGCGATCACGACCAGCGCGGTCAGCCAGGAAAGGCGGCGGCTCATACGGGCCAATATTTCAGATACTTAATAGTTAATCAATTGAATTTTCTGGCTAGGGTGGGACGGTGCCCGATGCCGATCGCTGCGCGCTGGAGGCGTTGATCGCCGCCCACCTGCAAACCCTGACCGCCGAATCCGACCAGATCGGACAACGCTTCGCAGGTCTGCACGCGCTGACCGCCAACGACTTCCGTGCGCTGCTACATGTGACGGTCGCCGAGGGCGCCGATCAGCCACTCAGCGCCGGCGAGCTGCGCGCTCGGATGGGGACGTCGGGGGCGGCGATTACCTATCTGGTTGAACGGATGATCGCCTCCGGGCACCTGTTGCGCGAACCTGATCCCGCTGATCGTCGCCGGGTGCGGTTGCGCGTCGCCGACCACGGCATGGCCGTCGCCCGGGATTTCTTCACCCCGCTGGCCGAGCATCTGCGGGCATCGCTGTCCAGGCTGCCCGACAGCGACCTCGATGCCGCCGACCGAGTGTTCACCGCGCTCGTCGCGGCGATGAGCGCGTTCAGCGCTGACATTGACGCCGAGCTCGCCGCCGAACCCGACCAGCGATCCGACAGCGCGGGTTGAGCAGCCAATTGAGCATGGCGCCGCGGTTCCGCCGGGGTGTTCTGGCACGCTGGTGGTGCGATGGGTGAGATGACGGACGATGACGCGGTGACCGGGCCGACGGCGCTCACCGACACCGGCCCGGTGTCGGTGATGCTGCTCGGCGCCGGTGAGCTGACCCGGGAGCTGGCGTCGGCGTTCAGTCATCTGGGCGCCGACGTGGTCACCGTGGACGGATATTCCGATCTGGGCGCGCTCACCGCGCTCATCGACGAGACGCGGCCCGACTACGTCGTCGCCGACACCGCATCCGTGGCCACCGACGCCTTGATCAGCGTCGCCGAGCGCGACGACGTCGAGGTGTTTCCCACCCCGCGCAGCGCCCGGCTGGCACTCGATGGGGAGGGGCTGCGCAGGCTGGCCGCCGACGAATTGGGCTTGCCGACCGCACCATTCTGGTTCGCGGGCTCGGCAGACGAACTCGCCGCGATCGGTCGCCATGCCGGCTTCCCATTGCTGGTCAAGCCGGTTGCCGCGGCTCCGGGGGAGGGCGAGTCGGTGCTGCTGCGGCTCGACGACGTCGAACCGGCATGGCGCAGAGCCGCCGCCGGTGGTCCCCTGAGCATGAAACGCGTCATCGCCGAAACCGTGGTGGATGTCGATGTCGCCGTCACGTTGCTGACGGTGCGAACAACGGGCGCGGCCGGACCGTCGGTGTCGTTCTGTGAACCGATCGGCCACTACCGAGCCGACGACGTCCTGGAATCCTGGCAGCCGCAGCAGCTTTCCCCGGCGGCGCTGGACGCGGCGAAATCGATCGCCGCCCGCATCGTCAACTCGCTGGGCGGACGCGGACTTTTCGCGGTGGAGTTACTCGTCCACGG
Organism: uncultured Mycobacterium sp.; assembly: GCA_964562545.1. Taxonomy (GTDB): domain Bacteria; phylum Actinomycetota; class Actinomycetes; order Mycobacteriales; family Mycobacteriaceae; genus Mycobacterium. The sequence continues at coordinate 26,122 of CAZLTV010000004.1, forward strand.
CGACGAGGTCTACTTCGACGACGTCCGTCCGCGTCCCTGCGACAGCGGACTGGTGACGCTGCGCTCGCAGCGGCTATCCCAATTCGAGTTGCACGCCCGCGCCATTCTCGGGCTTCCGGTCGACACGATCATGGTCTCCCCGGGCGCGGTGCAGGTCGGCTACCGGGGAAGCGATCGCGGCCTGCCGGCGCCGGCAGCCGCACTGCGGCACCTACTGACCGATGCCCTCGCCGTCGCCGAAAGCGATGTGCGACTCTACGGCTCCGAAGAGGTCGACGACGACCGGTTCTGGGCGTTGGCCCTGGCGACCGCGCCAGATCCGATCGTGGCCCGTGACCGGGCCCGCCGGGTGGCTACAGCATTGGGGGCACCGGGGACGCCGGGGGCGTTACGGGGCAGGCCGCGGTGAGCCAGTCCGAGGAGTCCTCGACCGGTTCCAGCGCAGGCCCGTTCCTGGGGGCACTGGCCGTCATCGTCGTGCTGGTTGTCACGGTGTGGTTGTTCAATCTGCTCTCCGGCGGCGAGCCCACCGACGACCAGCAAATTGCCCGGTCGGTGTCGGCGCAGAATGCCGCGCTGCAAGGGCAGAACTACGCCGAGTACCTCGTCTACACCTGCTCGGAGCTATCCGGTGACGAAAAGTCGATCCTGGACCGCCAGCGCGACTCGGTGGACAAGCGCGGTGAGCGGATCATCGAGCGGGTCGCCGGGGTGAACGTCGACGGTGACCGGGCCACCGCCGAGGTCACCTACTACTTCGACAAGGACGAGGACACCAAGGAAACGGCACAGATCAGCCTCGTGCGTCGGGATGGTGTGTGGAAGGTCTGTTCGACCGGCCCCAGCTAGGTTTCGCTTTCTGAACCGTTCTGTTCCTCGCTGAAACCGCGGCATCGCTACCGCCCTGCTGGCCTGGTCGCGATGGCCACAACACACCAATAACGAAATCGACGATCTCACTACCGACGAGGCGACGACCACGGATCCCGAACCACGGCAGCAGCACTAGCCCTGGAAACCAGCCAAATGGTCGTAAAGGCCAGGGGGATGGTGATCACGGCTGGTTGGCTGTACGGGAATATTGCCGCGTCGCCGAGCACTATCGGTCCGCTCACCAATAGCAGGACCGATGAGCCGAGCCCCACCACCACGCCTGCCACCGCACCTGCTGCGGTCGTGTCCGGGAAGTAGAGCCGGAACACCAGAACTGGGAAGATGGTGCTGGCCGCGACACCGAAAGCGAACGTACCGACGAAGATCAAGTTCACATCTCTGGCCCCCACCGCGAGCAGTGAGGCCGCGAGTGTCACTACTACGGCCCCGATCCGGGCGACCCGCATCGAATCAGCGGACCCCGTGCCGTCCTCGTCATCGTGCCGGTTGAAGAGGTCGTGGGAGATGTTGCCCATCATCGAGACCAGCAAGCCGGCGAGCACCGCAGCAATGATGGCAAACACCAGTCCTGCGATCACCGCACCGAAGACCTCACCGCCAAGAGTTTCGGCGAGCAGAACCGTGGCGGTGTTGCCGCCTGCATTTGACTCTGAGATCGCTCCTCGACCAACAAGTATCGAGGCAGCGAACCCGACCAGTGTCATCACCACCAAGTATGCGCTCATCAACCACACGGCCAGAAGCGCGGAACTTCGAGCATCCCTGGCGCTGCGAACCGTCAGTAGGCGCACCATCAGATGCGGCATCCCGGCGATGCCGAAGACCGTGGCGATGGTGGCAGAGAACCGGTCGAAGTTCTGGACCGCACTGGCGCTCTGAGTGCCGCCGATCTCGTCGCCGTATTCGTTGCGCGCTTCGTTGAGTAGCTCGAACGGGTTCCAGCTGGTGTGCGCCAGCGCCAACAGCAAAATTGACACCGACGCCGCCATCAGCAGGCACGTTTTGACTACTTGAACAGCCGTAGCGCTAGCCATTCCGCCCATCACGACCATCACGAGCGTGATCCCGCCGACCAGCGCCACAGCGATCCGGAAGTCTAAGCCGAACAACGCGCCAACCAGTCCCGCACCGCCGACGAACTGGCCGACCATATAGATGCTGCTGATCACCAATCCGGTGATTCCCACCAGCTTCCGCAGCCGGGCTGAGCCGATGTCGAAGTCCAGGACGTCGCTGACGGTGAAGCGCCCCCGTGCCCGTAATGGCCCGGCGATCAGGATGAGCAACACCAGGAAGCCCAGCGGCACCCCCAACACGCTGATCATACCGCCGAAGCCATAGAGGCTCACGCCGCCGACTAAACCTAGAAATGTTGCTACCGAGGCGAATTCACCGGTTATTGCCAAACCGTTCGATGTCGGCGAGACGCCGTTGCCGACGAGCAGCGACTCCTTGCCGTGCACCCGTCGCGACGCGTAGGCGGCGACGAATAGAAGCAGCGCTATGACCCCGACGAAGACCACACTCGATGCGGTCATGGCGTTTCACCCTCCTCTTTGGTGTCTTCGGTCCGGTCCAACACGCGTACGTAGAGGAAACCGACGACAATGGCAACCACGAACTGCAATATGGCCAGTAGCATTGCCCAGCTGATCGCGCCCGCTACGAATCCGTTCAGAACCGCGGTGAAGTTGGTGAGCCACTGACTACCGATGAAGAACACGATCGGCGGCGTCAAGCACCACAGCACCAGGCGTCGGTGTGCCGACTCGGATAGGTGGGTGGGCATACTCATGCTGACTCCGACACGACTCTGACGAGGTGGTCGACGACCTGTTCGGAGAACGTCATCGCCCGCACCGGCGAGTATCCGGCCCAGTAGTGGCCCGCGTGGTCTACGAACGCGGCGTAGTTGTCCGCCGTGCATAGTCCCTCGATCGACCCGCCGGCGGTTAGTGCTCGACTGTCAGCGCAGGTGAGCAGGCCTGCCCGTGGCGCCTCATCGATGTTCACCTGCTGGAGAGTTGGCACTTCGTAACCGGCGGCGAGGTGACGCATGGCGGCCGCAATGTCGTCGCCACTGTTGTCCAGGCCGGCCCCAGGTTGCAGATGAGTGCGGTCATTCCGCAGCCAACCGTAGGAGTGTGGCTTTCCGCCAACGGCTTTCGTCTTCTTCTCCAGGATTGCGACGCTCGTGCCGTTGGTGTGTACGGCCATGGCGTCCCACTGCCCGACAGTCCCTGAACCGGTGCTGCCGACGCCGCAATCGTGGCCTTCGCTCACTGTAACCTCCATCACAAGCAATCATTATCTGTGTCAGACATTACATGCCCACCGCGGCAAGGTCCACTGTCTGGCAGAGGTGATTTCTGCATTTAGGAGTCCCCGGGGGTTGGTGATGTCAACCGCCCGCACATCGACCTGGTCGTGCCCCGCCCAGCATCCGCTTGTGCTCGCGCAAGCCGATAGTGGCCTCGGCGGCCGCCTTATCCTGCGCTTCTCCGACGCGGCCGACTGGGGCCTCGCGGGCAGCGAAATACTATTTCCTTCAACAGGTCACACGCTCGTACCCTTGACTCGCCGGCGTCGCTGTGCCGGATTCTCGCCCCTAGCGTGAGCGCGATGAAGGGCCTCGGCGAATGGCAGACTCAACGAAGCAAGCGTGTTCGGTTCGCGAAGCTCACCGTTCGGTGGTAGCTACGGTGTCGTCGGTGCCAGATCTAGATTGTCTGCCATGTTCCGAACGCCTCGGGCGCGTCACGCCGGGCGATCCCACATCGGTGCCGATAGATGATGCCCTCCACCATCGAACGTGCATCTCGGAAAGGCGTGCCCCGCTTACCTGTCGGGCCTGGCAAACAGAAACTTGACCTGCTCGCCGTGTCGGGAGAGTTCATCCTTTGGGAAGGATGGGCACGTATCCGGAAGAGTCGAAGACGCGTGCGGTGCACGTGTGCCGGCTGGGCCTGCACCGCGTTCGTAACCGATGTCTATGTTCCAAGATCGTGGGGTGGAAGGCGGCCACCGAGGTGACCCAGAGGCTGGTGGCCGATACGATCAATCGCGCCGTATGCACCAGGATGCATTTTGGGACAACGACTTTGGTCTGATTCGTCGCAGCGATGCGGGCTCTCAATGTGCCGTCGTTGCGTTCACTGAACGGTTGGCGGCCGAGGGGATCGTGCCGTCGATCGGATCGGTGGGCGATAGTTTCGATAACGCGTTGGCCGAATTGGTGAACAGCAGCCACAAGACCGAGTTCATCGACCATCAGCCGCTCTCCCCGGGTGCTGCCGAGCTGTCGCTGGCGACCGCTGAATGGGTGGCCTTTTACAACCGCCAGTGACCCAACGGTTACTGTCATGGCCTGACGCCGGACCGGGCTGAAGCGCTTTACCACCAGCGTCGGCGGCACCCTCGTAACGAGGAGGCGCTCAGGCAGGAGAACCTCCCGGAATTCCGGGGCGGATCATCTTGACCAGTGCCCATTGCTGATCAGGCGGCAACTGAAACCGAGACATCCCTCAAGCGCAGGCGCAACATCGCAACCTTTGTCAGACACATCCTAGCTGTGGGACACTCACGACTGTGAGCTATGCCGGAGACATTACACCTCACGAAGCCTGGAAGCTGCTGAGCGAGAACAGCGATGCCGCACTGGTCGACGTGCGCACCGCTGCCGAATGGCGTTTCGTCGGGGTGCCCGACCTGTCGTCGCTACGCCGCGAGCCGATCCGCATCGAGTGGAGCCGGGCCGACGGCACCCGCAACGAGGGTTTCGTCGACGACTTGTTGGCTGCGGGGATCACCCCCGGTCAACGCCCGGTGGTGTTCCTGTGCCGCTCTGGTAACCGCTCGATCGGCGCAGCCGAGGCAGCGACCGCGGCGGGCATCGCCCCGTCGTACAACATCCTCGACGGGTTCGAGGGCAACCTCGACGAAGAAAAACACCGGGGCGGCACGGGGTGGAAGGCTGTCGGCCTGCCCTGGACACAGTCGTGAGCCGGGAACCCGCCGAGGCGGACTCCGGCGCGCAGGCAGGACACGTCTCCTCCGTGCGCACCCCCGCGGCGCTGCCCGACGGGGTGAGCCAGGCCACTATCGGGGTCCGCGGCGGCCTGTTGCGTTCGGGCTTCGAAGAGACCGCCGAGGCGATGTACCTGACATCGGGCTACGTCTACGACTCGGCAGCCGACGCCGAGAAGGCCTTCACCGGCGAAATCGATCGGTATGTCTACTCCCGCTACGGCAATCCGACGGTCTCGATGTTCGAAGAGCGGCTACGTCTCATCGAAGGAGCGCCCGCCTGTTTCGCCACGGCCTCGGGCATGTCGGCGGTGTTCACGGCGCTGGGTGCGCTGCTTTCGGCCGGGGACAGGCTCGTTGCGGCGCGCAGCCTGTTCGGTTCCTGCTTTGTGGTGTGCAATGAGATTCTGCCGCGCTGGGGCGTGGAGACGGTGTTTGTCGACGGCGACGACCTGTCGCAGTGGGAGCAGGCGCTCTCGGTTCCCACTCAGGCGGTCTTCTTCGAGACGCCGTCGAACCCGATGCAGTCGCTGGTCGACATCGCCGCGGTGAGCGACATGGCACACGCCGCGGGCGCGAAGGTGGTGTTGGACAACGTCTTCGCCACCCCGATTCTGCAGCAGGGCCTCCCGCTCGGGGTGGACGTGGTGGTGTATTCGGGCACCAAACACATCGACGGTCAGGGTCGTGTGCTGGGTGGGGCGATTCTGGGCAGCAAGGAATACATCGACGAGCCGGTGCAGAAGTTGATGCGCCACACCGGGCCTGCGCTGAGCCCGTTCAACGCGTGGACGCTGCTCAAGGGCCTGGAGACGTTGGCGCTGCGGGTGCAGCACCAGAACGCGTCGGCGCATCGGATCGCCGAGTTCCTCGAATCCCACCCTGCTGTGCGCTGGGCGCGTTACCCGTTCCTGGAGTCGCACCCGCAATACGACCTGGCCAAGCGCCAGATGACCGGCGGCGGAACCGTCGTGACGTTCGAGCTGGACGCCCCGGACGGCCGGGGCAAGGAACGTGCCTTCGAGGTGCTCGACAAGCTGGCGATCGTCGACATCTCCAACAACCTCGGGGACGCCAAGTCGCTGATCACACATCCGGCCACCACGACTCACCGCGCGATGGGGCCGGAGGGGCGCGCGGCGATCGGGTTGGGCGACGGTGTCGTTCGGATCTCCGTTGGGCTCGAAGGTATCGAGGATCTGCTTTCCGATTTGGATCAGGCGCTGGGCTGAGTGTCTCGCCGCTCGGATCAGAAAAAGGCGCGCCGCAAGAAGCGGCTCGGCGCCCGGGATCGGAGCTGGCTGCCCGAGGACGTGGGCGAGCGTGTCGCCGAGGTGGTTTCGGATCTAGAGGATTTTGACGTCAAGCTGACCGAGCGCGGCTGGCAGTTCAACGACGATCCCCACGACCCCGATGACGACATCGGTGTCACATGGCTGTGGCCGCCGTCTGCTACAGAGCTCGACAACGGGCTCGACAACGGGCTCGACAACGGGCTCGACAACGGGCTCGACAACGGGGAGGAAGTCGTCAACGCGACGGTGGTCGCGCTGCTCGAAGAGGAAGGTGGCGAGATCGCTCATGTCATCTTCGTCGGGACGGCCGACGACTACCAGTTCGACCTCGACGAGCTGTTTGACCACCTGGACGTGATTGAGGCCTATCGGATCGGCGATCCGGCGCCGGTCTTCGACGCCTAGGCGGGGCTGCGCGAGCTCGCCGAGTGCGCCGTGTGGCTTCGTCTCGTCGGTGGTGCGACTGGTAGCCGCCGATTACGCCTGCACCGCTGCCGTCTATTCGATGATGTCGGCGTGGGCCGGGCCGAAAATGTGCAGATGTTCGAGCACCTGCGCCGGATCCGACGACCAGTCCATCGCGGCTAGCTGAGCGCGACTCCGCCGGCCCAGGCGCCAGCGCATCGACTCGAATGCCGTCGTCCGGAGGACGATCTCGGAGCCTTCCGGCGGGCCACTGAGATATTCGGCGCGTTCGGTACGGATCCGTAGCGGAACGGGCGTGTCGAGCATGGTCAGTAACTGGTCGGCGGTCCGGTGCACCGACGCGGCGTCCCGCGCGCCGGGTCTGCCTAGGGCTGCTCGAATGTCGTGTTCGTGACAGGCGATGTCCCCCAATGGCGGCTCCTGCCCCGTCGACCGAGCGTTGTGTACGAGCCGGGCCGCGGTGTCGGCCCAGAGTCCGAGCAAACCGGCCTCGTCGTGATCGTCGTAGCGGCGGATGTGCTCGGCGGTCTGGGCGTCGGTCGGTGGTCCGGGCAGGCGCCCGGCGGTCCAGTCCGAGGCGACGGCGGTGACGTGGGCGACGACGTCGCGCACCGACCACCCTGGGCAGGTCGGTACCGGGAGGGCCCAGAACGCGGGATCGGCTCCCGCCAACAGGGCTTCGATCCGGTCTGCGGTCTCGGCGTAGATAGCGGGGACATCGGGGGTGCTGTCGTCGAGCACAGCGCTCACCTCCGCTCGTATGTGTCGTGCCGGCGCCACCATTGATAGGGCGGCGATTGTGGATATCCCGGTGGGGAGTCCTCCCAGGTCTCCTGTCTGCCCAGCGCGGTCATGTCCAGGAAACTCCAGGTGTTGACGAACGCTTCATCGCCACGGTTGTTGACGAAGTAAGTGCGAAAGACCTGCTCGGTCGGTTCCGTGCCGTCCTTCTGGTCCACCGGCCAGCGGATGAAGGCGTTGGTGCCGTGCCACTGGTCGACGCCGAAGTCCGTGTCGAAGGCGCTGTGTTCTTCAGGAATCATGGTGTACCAGGGGATATCCCAGCCCATTCGAGCCTTGATCCGGGCTAGGTCGGACTGTGGCCCGCGTGAGACGTAGACGAGCGTGGTGTCGCGGGCGTGTAGATGGGCGAGGTTGCCGATGTGGTCGGCCATCAGCGAGCAGCCCACGCAGCCGTGTTCGGGCCAGTCTCCGGTGTCCGGATCGAAGAATGCCCGGTACACGATCAGTTGGCGGCGGCCGTCGAAAAGGTCCGGCAGGCTGGCTAGGCCGCCGGGACCGGCGAAGCGGTAGTCCTTGGTGACCGGCGTCCAGGGCATTCGGCGGCGCAGGGCAGCCAGCGCATCCCGGCTGCGGGTGTGTTCTTTCTCTCTGGCCAGCATGTCTGTTAGCGCGGTGTCCCACTCCGTTGCGGACACGATTTTCGGTGTCTTCACGTGCTGTCCTCTCGAGCCGTCCGGAAGATATTAAACAAATTGGTTGAATAACTTGTCCTCAGCAGACCACGTCCGGCGGCTATAGTCAACAGAATGGTTGAAGATCCGGTATTGGATCGCACGTACGCCGCACTGGCTGATCCGACCCGCCGCCGGCTGTTGGAAACCCTGAGGGCCGGCGACGCCCGCATTACGGATCTGGCCGCGCCGTTGCCGATGTCGTTTGCCGGGGTGTCCCGCCACGTGGGGGTGCTGGAGTCGGCGGGGCTGGTGCGCCGCGAGGTGCGGGGCCGCGAGCACTGGTTGACCGTGCAACCCGATGGCCTGGATGCCGCACGCCGGTGGATCGATGAACAGAACGACTTCTGGTCCACCCGCGCCGATGCATTGTCCGAACGTCTCCGAAGGAAGGCGCCGTGACCGACGTTCCGGTCGCGCGGGTGCAGCGCGTCATGCCGGCCAGGCCCGACGTGGTGTTCGACGAGTGGCTCGACCCCGAGTCGTTGGCCGACTGGATGTGTCCGAGGCCGTCGCGCTGCGTGGCGGTCACGATCGAACCCCATGTCGGTGGCAGGGTGCGCTTCGATGTCGACACCCTGGGGGAGTCGGTGCTCATCACCGGGCAGTTCCTGGTCATCGACCGGCCGAACCTGCTGCGGTTCACCTGGAGCCATTCGGGCTGGGCGGATCCGACCGCGACCAGCGTCGTAGACGTCGAGTTCACCCCGCATGGCGACGGCCAGACCTTGATGTCGATCGAGCACTCCCTGCTGCCGTCCCGCGCTGCCTTCGACGATCATCACCGCGGCTGGGAATTGACTGCCGATCAGTTCGTCGCGGTGCTCACGCGCCGCCGAACTTCATAGGCTTCAGGTTTTGACGCCGCTGTGGACGGCCGATGATCGCTGCGGCGCGTGCAGCACCCGTCCTGGTGCTCGGTGTGCGAATCTGTCGGCATGGCGAGGCAGAGTGGAGCTATGACGTCGACTGATGTCGTCGCCAAGGCACAACGGTTTCCTCGGCTGCGCTACATGGGTTCTAAGTATCGATTGCTCCCTCACCTGGAGCGGGTGTTCGCCGAGATCGGCGGCCACACCGCCGTCGACGCCTTCTCGGGGTCCGGGGTCGTCTCCTATCTGCTCAAGGTCCAGGGTTATCAAGTCACCGCCAATGACTTTCTGAACTTCCCCGCGGTCATCGCGCGGGCGACGGTACAGAACTCGTCGGTTCGGCTCGAACCGCAATTGGTCGACGAGATCTGCGGCCCGCCGGCCGATGATCGCGACTTCATCCAGTCGACCTTCGACGGCCTGTACTTCACCGCCGAAGACCGGCAGTTTCTGGATTCGGCGTGGTCGCACATCGATCTGCTCACGGGCCACCGCCGAGACCTGGCGATCGCGGCGTTGGTGCTCTCGGCCGCGCGCAAGCAGCCGCGCGGTGTCTTCACCTTCACCGATGGCACTCGCTACGCCGACGGACGGCGCGATCTTCGCATGACGCTGCGCGAGCACTTCCGCGCCCGGGTAAGTGACTACAACGCAACGGTGTTCAGCAACGGCCTGCGCAGCCGAGCGCTTCGCGGCGAGGTGTTCGATATCCCTGAAACGGCGCCGGACCTGGTGTATCTCGACCCGCCCTATGCCCCGCCGACCGACGACAACGACTACATCAAGCGCTACCACTTCCTCGAAGGTCTCAGCGTCTACTGGCGCGGCGTCACCATCATGGAACACACGAAGACCAAGAAGCTCGAAAAACGCTTCACCCCCTTTGCCTACAAGCGCACGATCGAGGACGCGCTGCTGCGTTCCTTCGAACATTTCGAGAACGCGGGCGCGATAGTGCTGTCGTATTCGTCGAACGCGTTACCCGACGCCGACCGCATCATCGACCTCCTGGGCAAGGTCAAGCCGTCGGTCGAGAAGATCGCCATCGACCACAAGTACAGCTTCGGCACCCACACCGCGGCTACTCGAAGGGATGTCAGCGAGTACATCTTCATAGGGCGGCACTGAGCAATTGGCCCTGGGAACCGGCACTGGTAAATCGGCAGTAGGAATCAGCACTCGATGAGCACCGCGGTTGCGTTCGACGACTACCTCGCGTCGTTGGGGAGGCTCACTGCCCACATCGACCCGACGGCCTCCACCCCGGAGGCCGAGGATATCCGCGAGGCCGCGCAGAGCCTCGCCGAAATCTCGAAGAACTCAGTGATCGATGCGGAGTCGTTGGCGCGGTGGATCTCGTCGAACAGGACCTGGATACCGGTGCTGGGTCTGGTGGTCGGTCTGTCGCAGGAGAAGCTCAAAAACACCTTCCGCGACAAATTCGACAGCGCCGGTTTCCAAACCCTTGCCCAGACGCGTCCCGACGACGTCATAGCCATGCTCGACGAGGATTTCGACCTACTGCGGTTGCTGCGCGTCCAACAGGACCGCACCTACGGCTTTGCTGATGTGTTGATCGCGCGGGCGGGCACTCGCGCGACGGCATCCGGTGGTCAGGCTTCGGGCCGCAAGGTCGAGGATCTGATCTCCGCCATTGCGGACGATCTCGGGCTCTCGCACACCGACCGGTCGCGTTTCACCGGCCGCAACAACCGTGAGGCACCCGCCGATCTGATCGTGCCGGACGCGCAGAATGCGCTGATCGTGGTCGCCGCGAAGGGCTTCGATTCCACCGGCAGCAAGCTCACCGACGCGGTTCGCGAGATCGAAGAAATGGCCGATGTCCGGTTACCGACCCAATTTGTCTTCGCGGTGATCGACGGTATCGGTTGGAAATCCCGACAAGCCGACCTGAGGAAGATCCACAACCTGTGGGCCACCCGGCAGATCGACGGCATGTATACGCTTGCCAGCCTCGATCAGTTCCGCACTGATCTCGAAGACGCCGCGCACCGGCTCAGGCTCATCTGACGTCCTACCCGTCGGGCGGGGCCACATGTTCGCCGATCGCGCGGGGGTGCCGGGGCCGGGTACGGGGGCCGAAACGGTCTGGGTTAAACAAGGATGTGATGTCCGAATCTGTGCTTGGCGATCTGCGTTTTGTGGCGGTAGGTCAGGACGACCCGCTGGCTGCGCCGCTGATCGACGAGCTCGCCGTCGAATACGCCGAACGCTACGGGGGAGTGCGCGACCGCGTGCACGCCTGGCTGCGTTCCTATCCGGCTGCGGAGTTCGAAGCCCCCGCCGGTGGTTTGTACGTCGGGTTGCTCGACGATCAGCCGGTCACTGGCGGTGCTTTCCGTCGTTTCGACGACTCCACCGCAGAGCTCAAACGGATCTGGACCGATCACCGCCATCGTCGGCGGGGCCACGGTCGGGCTTTGGTGGGTCACCTGGAGGCCGAGATCGCTGCGCGTGGCTACTCGCGGATCTACCTGACCACCGGTGATCGGCAACCCGAGGCCGAAGCGCTCTATCTGGCGATGGGGTATCAACGCCTCGACGAACCGCTGTCCACCGAGGGCGAGGTTTATCCGGTCGCGTTCGTCAAGGTGCTCAGCATGGCCCTCGGCGACCCTCCCGGCCGATAGGCTTGCCCATGTGTCGCAGGCGACCGTCGGATGGTTGATGCTGGCTGCTGCCGCCGCGATAGCTGCGGTCGGCGGCCTATCCCGGCTGTTCATTGGCCGGCGCAGGGACAGTGCTTCGGTGCGGCGCATGGTGCATCTGTTTCGCCGTACGGGGATCGCCCGGGTGCTGTTCGGCCGCTTCGACCACGACCGTCTCGATGACGACGAGCTCGACACGATGATCCTGATGCCCGCGATCGTGATTGCCAGCGGACTGTGCCTGACCGCGTTGTTCCTGTTGGGCTACGACACCCTTGTATGAGCGGCCTGCTCTGCCGCCTCGCGCACCGGACCTCGCCACACCGGCCCATGCCCGGGCAGCAACACCTCGGTGTCGAGCATGCCCAGGGCGGACAGGCTGTGCAGGCAGGCCGCCTGGTCGTGATTGAACACCGACGGCAGCAGCTGTGGTCCGCGTCGCGTGCTCACCGGATGGCCGGTGATAAGCGCGTCGCCGCTGATGAGCACTCCGTCCACCAGATAGGAGCAGTGCCCGCCGGTGTGACCGGGGGTCGGGATTGCTTTCGGCGCCCCCGGTAAGTGGTCCGCGATGTCCGCGGTGAGTGCCTGGGTGGTCGCGATGCCGCGGTGGGTCAGCGCACCTTTGCGCGTGATCGCCACCGACCACGTCAACCACCTGGGCTGCCACGCTTGCGCGGCGACGGTCAGCGGCGAGGCCTGTTCGAGGTACTCGCGCTTGGAGTGGCCCACTTCGTCGGCGTGGCAGAAGACCGGGGTGCGATGGGCTTGGGCGAACCAGATGGCCGCGCCGAAGTGGTCGACGTGGGCGTGGGTCAGCAGTATTGCGCGCACGTCGGTGACTCCGAAGCCCAACTGTCCCAGTGATTCGAGCACGTCGGTGCGGTTGCCGGGAAATCCGGCGTCGATGAGGATCACCCCGCTGGCGTCGACCACCAGCGTCCAGTTGACCAGGTCGGTTTGCGCGAAGTGGACGTGATCGGTGATGGCTGTCAGAACCGGCGACATGGGGCGAGTGTAGAAAGAAGACAGCGCACGTGAGGAGCAAGAGGGCTGGTGCGCACGTGAGGAGCAAGACGATTGGTGCGCACGTGAGGAGCAAGAGGGCTGGTGCGCACGTGAGGAGCAAGACGGCTGGTGCGCACGTGAGGAGCGGAAACGGACATGGCTGAGCTGAAACTGGGTTACAAGGCGTCGGCGGAGCAGTTCGCGCCGCGTGAACTCGTGGAGTTGGCGGTGGCCGCCGAGGGTCACGGCATGGATACCGCCACGGTCAGTGATCATTTCCAGCCGTGGCGCCACGAGGGTGGGCACGCGCCGTTTTCGTTGGCATGGATGACCGCGGTCGGTGAGCGGACCAAGAAGCTGAGTTTGGGGACTTCGGTGCTGACTCCGACGTTTCGCTACAACCCGGCGGTGATCGCTCAGGCGTTTGCCACCATGGCGTGCCTGTATCCGCAGCGGATCTTCCTCGGGGTGGGTACCGGCGAGGCGCTCAATGAGATCGCCACCGGCTACCAAGGCGAGTGGCCCGAGTTCAAGGAACGTTTCGCCCGGCTGCGCGAATCGGTGCGGTTGATGCGCGAGCTGTGGCTCGGTGACCGCGTCGATTTCGACGGCGAGTTCTACACGCTTAGGGGAGCTTCCATCTACGACGTCCCCGAGGGTGGCGTGCCGGTGTACATCGCCGCCGGTGGACCGGTGGTCGCGAGGTACGCCGGGCGTGCGGGTGACGGCTTCATCTGCACCTCGGGCAAGGGTGCCGAGCTCTACCGCGACAAGCTCATCCCTGCGGTGAAGGAGGGCGCGGACAAGGCCGAGCGTGATGCCGGCGAGATCGACCGGATGATCGAGATCAAGATTTCCTATGACACCGATCCCGAGCTCGCGTTGGAAAACACCCGGTTCTGGGCGCCGTTGTCGCTGAGTGCGGAACAAAAGCACAGCATCGACGATCCGATCGAGATGGAAAAAGCTGCTGATGCGTTGCCGATCGAGCAGGTCGCCAAGCGCTGGATCGTGGCCTCGGATCCCGACGAAGCCGTCGAGAAGGTCAAAGACTATGTCGATTGGGGGCTCAACCACCTGGTCTTCCACGCCCCCGGGCATGACCAGATGCGTTTCCTCGAATTGTTCCAGCGCGACCTAGAACCCAGGCTGCGGCGCCTGGCCTGACCGACACCACCGAAAACGCGAGATGATCAGGCTTCTCGCGACCGTGCTGGGCCTGTTGGCTCTGGGGGTCGCGTCGGTGGGCGTTGCGGCTCGATACCTGCCGATTTCCGGGCATCCCGGCCTGGTGCTTGCGGCGTCGGCGCCCTACCTGACGGCGGCCGCACCTGTGGCGCTCGTGCTGCTGGTCCTCGGCCGCCGTCGGCTTCTGACGCTCGTCGCGGTGGCGGTTGCCGCCGCGTCGGTGTGGGTGTACCTGCCTCGCTACCTCGGTCCCACGGTCTCACCGGTCGCGGCCGTCGACGTTCGGGTCCTGACCGCCAACCTCGGTATGGGACAGGCTGATCCGTCGGCGATGGTGGCGTTGGCCCGCGAGACCGCCGACCTTGTCGCGGTGCAGGAGATGACCCAGAGCGCCGCCGACGGATTGTCGGCGGCGGGGATGGACGATGTGTTCCCCTACCGGGTGGTGCTTCCTGCGCCGCGGGCATCGGGCATAGGGTTGTGGAGCCGGCACCCGATCCCACACGCCGGGCGCGTGGACGGGTACACGCTGCCGATGCTGGGTGCTCGAATACGGATCCCCGGTGTGGCCGTCGACGTCACCGTGCTGTCTGTGCACCTGGCCGCACCATGGCCGGCGCCGATCGCGCAGTGGCGTCATGACATCGCGCTGTTCCCCGCAACCCTCGAGGAAGTGGGGCGGTCCGCCGCCTCCGGCGCGGTGATCGTCGCCGGCGACTTCAACGCCACCGCCGATATGGCGCCGTTTCGGCGCTTGCTCGACGAGGGCTACGACGACGCCGCCGCTGAGGCCGGCGCAGGGTTGGCCCGCACCTTTCCCGGAGACGCGCGCTGGCCCCCGCTGATCGGTATCGACCACATTTTGATCAGGCACTGTGCGGCGGCCGGGGCGCGGACGGTGGTCGTGCCGGGCAGCGACCATCGTGGCCTCCTTGCCACGGTGAAGATACCGGTGGATACCGCGGTGAGTTGAGCGTCCGGGGGTCGGGGTGGCTTCGTGCGGTCCGATACGGCAGGCTTTGCAGGGTGTCTGCTGCGCCGAGTTCAGCGATATACGTGGCCTCACCAGAAGGCGACACCGGAAAGTCGACCATCGCGCTGGGGATTCTGCACCGGCTGGCGGCGACAGTCGCCAGGGTCGGGGTGTTCCGACCGATCACGCGTCTCGGGGAGCGTCGCGACTACATCCTCGAGCTGTTGCTGGCCCACAGCACCGCGGGACTGCCCTACGAGCAGTGCGTCGGTGTCGGCTATCAAGAACTCCACGAGGACCCCGATCGCGCCATCGCCGATATCGTGGACCGGTTCCACCGCGTCGCAGACCAATGTGACGCCGTGGTGGTCGTGGGCAGCGACTACACCGATGTCGTCGCCCCAAGCGAACTGTCGATGAACGCGCGCATCGCGGCGAACCTGGGCGCACCGGTGGTGTTGTCGGTGCGGGCGCGTGACCGCAGCCCCGACGAGGTGGTCAACGTCGTCGAACTGTGCCTGGCGGAGTTGGCCGCGCACCATGCGCACGCCGCGGCGGTGGTTGCCAACCGTTGCTATCCGCCCCAGATCACCGAGATGACCGAGGCGCTGCGGCGCCTGGGCCCTGCAGCCCCGAAGAGTTACGTCCTCCCAGAGGAGCCGCTTCTGGTGGCGCCGTCGGTTGCCGAGCTGTGTGCCGCTGTCGGGGGCACCCAGATCAAAGGTGATCCGGAACTGCTCGGTCGGGAGGCGCTGGGCATCGTGGTCGCCGGGATGACCGCCGAACATGTGCTCGAGCGTCTCGTCGAAGGTGCGGTGGTGGTTACCCCCGGTGACCGTTCGGATGTGGTGTTGGCGGTGATGAGCGCCCATGCTGCGGAGGGGTTTCCCTCGTTGTCGGGGGTGATCCTCAACGGTGGGTTCGAGCTGCATCCTTCGATCGCGGCGCTGGTCGACGGGCTCGGGCTGGGGCTGCCGATTATCGCCGCGGACACCGGAACGTTTGAGACGGCCAGCTTGGTGGCGTCGGCCCGGGGCCGGGTCACCGTCGCCTCGCATCGCAAGATCGACACGGCGCTGCAGCTGATGGAACGTCACGTCGACGTGGAGGACCTGCTGAGTCAGCTGGCGATCCCGATCCCGACGGTGATCACCCCGCAGATGTTCGAATACCAGCTGTTGCACACCGCGCAGGCCGATCGCCGGCGAATCGTGCTGCCCGAGGGTGATGACGACCGCATCCTCAAGGCAGCTGGTCGGCTGCTGCAACGCCAGGTGGCCGATCTGACGATCCTCGGCGAAGAAGCAAAAGTGCGCGGGCGGGCCGCCGAGCTCGGCGTCGATGTCTCGACCGCCGATATCATCAACCCCAAGACCAGTGACCTGCGTAAGCAGTTCGCCGAGCAATACGCCGAACTGCGCAGGAAGAAGGGTGTCGGTTACGAGCAGGCACTCGAAACCATGCGTGACGTTTCGTATTTCGGCACCATGCTCGTCTACAACGATCTCGTCGACGGAATGGTCTCGGGCGCCAGGCACACCACCGCGCACACGATCAGGCCGGCCTTCGAGATCATCAGGACGACGTCAGGGGTGTCGACGGTGTCGAGCATCTTCTTGATGTGTCTTGCCGATCAGGTGCTCGCCTATGGTGACTGTGCGATCGTCCCGGATCCCACCTCAGACCAGCTCGCCGACATCGCGATTTCCTCGGCACGTACCGCCGCACAGTTCGGTATCGAACCGAGGGTGGCGATGCTGTCGTATTCAACCGGTACCTCGGGCAGTGGCGCCGATGTGGAAAAGGTCAGGAAGGCAACGGAATTGGTACGCGCTCGCGATCCCGAGCTATTGGTGGAGGGGCCGATCCAGTACGACGCCGCGGTCGAGCCATCGGTCGCGGTGACGAAGATGCCGGATTCGAAGGTGGCCGGTCGGGCAACCGTGCTGATCTTTCCCGACCTCAACACCGGTAACAACACCTACAAGGCGGTGCAGCGCAGCGCGGGCGCGATCGCCATCGGCCCGGTGTTGCAGGGGCTGAACAAGCCCGTCAACGACCTGTCCCGCGGCGCGCTGGTCGATGACATCGTCAACACCGTCGCCATCACCGCGATCCAGGCCCAGGGGGTGTCACGATGACCGGTTCGGTGCTGGTGCTCAACTCGGGCTCCTCGTCGGTGAAATATGCGGTGGTCGAACCGGAGTCGGGTGCGCTGCTGGCAGACGGCATCGTCGAGCGAATCGGCGAACAGGTCGACCACGGTGGGGTTCCCGATCACGCCGCGGCACTGCAGGTGGTGTTCGGCGCCCTGGCCGACGACGGACACGACCTCGACAGCCTGGGGGTGGCCGCGGTCGGGCACCGGGTGGTGCACGGCGGCCCCGATCTGTACGAGCCCACCGTCGTCGACGACGCGTTGATCGCCAGGCTGCAGGAGTTGGCCCCGTTGGCGCCCCTGCATAATCCTCCCGCGATCCTCGGAATCGAGGTGGCACGTAAGGCGCTGCCAGACCTGCCACATGTCGCGGTGTTCGACACCGCGTTCTTCCACAACTTGCCCCCGGCGGCGGCCAGCTACGCCATCGACGACGAGATCGCCAAACAGTGGAACGTTCGCCGCTACGGCTTCCATGGCACTTCACACCAGTACGTCAGCGAGCAGGCGGCCGCTTTCCTTGGTGTGGAGCAGGGTTCGCTCAGCCAGATTGTGCTGCACCTGGGGAACGGGGCCTCGGCGTCGGCCATCGTGGGCGGCCGGCCGGTGGAGACCTCGATGGGCATGACGCCGATGGAGGGGTTGGTGATGGGAACCCGTTCCGGGGATGTGGATCCCGGTTTGATCTTCTACTTGTGGCGGACAGCTCAGATGGGTGTCGAAGACATTGAGTCCATGCTGAACCGTCGTTCGGGTGTGTGCGGGCTGGGCGGGGAGAAGGACTTCCGGGTGTTGCATCAGCGCATCGAATCCGGTGACCAGGATGCACGATTGGCCTACGACGTCTACATCCACCGGTTGCGCAAGTACATCGGGGCCTACCTGGCCATCCTCGGCACCGCCGACGTGATCACGTTCACCGCCGGGGTGGGCGAAAACGATGCAGCTGTCCGTCGGGACGCGCTGTCCGGGCTTACCGCGTTCGGGATCGAACTCGACGAACACCTCAACGACAGTCCCGGACGTGCGGCGCGGCGCATCTCCCCGGAGGGCGCACCAACGACGGTGCTAGTGATTCCCACCAACGAGGAGTTGGCGATCGCCCGGGCGTGTGCGCAGGTTGTGTCCACTTGATCGGTCGACGGGCAGTTCGCGCGAAGGGTCGCAGATGTTGAGCAGCCGGTCCACGTGCGGGCCTGCCAGTAGCGACCAGCGCACCCCGGTGCGCGCGCAGACGACGTTGATGTTCGACAGCGCGGCAAACCCCGCGCCAGCGAAGAACTCCACGGTCTGCAGGTCCAGGACGAGCCTGGTCGCCCCACCGAGCCGGCGTTCGATGTAGCGGGTCAGCGCGGAACTGTTCACCGCGTCGATTTCGCCGTGGACTGTCACCCGCACGGTGTCGGGTGTGGGTCCGGAGGCCGAGAAAGTGGCCCGATGGTGCTGTTCGCGCAGTTCGAATAGCCGGGGGTCGGCGCGGAACACGCGCTGAGTGCCCGGTTCGCCCGATGATTCACGAATGGTCATCGTGGCCTCCCTCAGTCGGAATCCCATGATTCGCACTGTGGTTGCCGTCAGTGAAACGGTCCCTAGCTTCTCAAAGCCGATGACGTACCAGGCGGCTCACGCTACTACTGAATCCGTGGTTTGTGAATGGGTTCTGCTGAACTCTCAGAAAGGCCGGTGAACTGCCTTTTTGCTGCCGATCGCCTGGTGATTCCGCGGGATCGTCCGGTGGTGGCGCAACGGTAAGCCAACCAGCAACGGAATCCGTCGTTGCTGGGATTCAGAACGTCGACATCGGCCGCACGCTGTTGGCGAGGTCGACCAACGCGTAGCGGTGTGCCTGGGTGGGCGCCACCCGGGCCAGGCTGCGCAACGAGGCCTCGACACCAAGCTGCAAGCCATGCTCGGTGAACGGGAACCCCAGGATGTGGTTGGTGCTGGCGGTGTTGTCGGCCAGCCAGTCCATTGCCGTCCCCAACACCAGAGCCCGGATCTGCAACACCCTCGGCTCGGTGTCGGGCAGCGCTTCCACGCGTCGGGCGGCATCGCGGATGTGCTGCTCGGTGATTTCGCTGCGTGAGCGACCGGACAACAACGTCACCGCGCTCGTGAGTCTCGCAGTCGTGAAATGTCTTGAGGTGGCGGGGACTTCATCGAGGGTTCGGACGGCTGCGTCGCGCTCTCCACCGGCTGATTGAGCACGTGCGAGGCCGAAGCCGGCCGAGATGACACCGTGGTCGGTGGACCACACCGTGTTGTAGAACTTGCGTTCATCGGCGGTACCGGCCAACTCTGCGGTAGCTGCCAGCGCAAGCTTGGGCGCGAGCTCGCCTGGCAACGTATCCAGCACCTCGCTGAAATGTTTTGCCGCCGAATCGTAGTCAGCGGTCAGCAACTCTGAGACAGCGCGAAACCACACCAGCCGCCAGCGCCAGCCGACCCGGCCCGCCAGGTCATCGAGCTTGCGGGCGGCCTTGGCGACGTCACCGAGGTCGAGTAACGCCCGAACCTCCATCAGGGGCAACTCGACCGACTCGCTGACGTCGACACCGTCGGCATCCAGTGCACCGTGGCGTGCCGCACGCAGCGAATCCAGGGTCTGCACAGGCTGACTCAGGACGGTCGCCGACAGCATCGCCGCTCCGACGTCGGTCGGGTCGACCAGCGGGACCTGCAGCGCCCGGACGATCTCCTGAGCAGTCAGCTTTTCCGAATGAACCTGGCCGTCGACGTAGACGTCGGTGTGGGCGACCAGCAGATCCACCCCGAACGTCGAGCGCGACGGGCTGAACACCGCCGACAGGCCGGGTCGCGGCACCCCGGTGTCCAGCGCCACCACCTCGCGCAGGACACCCATCAACTGGCTGGCCATCTCTTCGGCACTGGTGAACCGCCGGCGCGGGTCGGGGTCGATCGCACGCCGCAACAGCCGCCTGAACGAGTCGTAGGTGGTCAACACCGGATCGTCTTCGGGCAGCCCGTCGACGTAGCGTCCGTTGCGGGTGCGCAGCCGTAGTGTCAGCGCAGCCAGTGTGCGGCCCACCGTATAGATGTCGGTGGCAATTGTGGGACCGGTGCGCACGATCTCGGGAGCCTGATACCCAGGGGTTCCGTACAGATAGCCGAACGAGTTGATCCGCGACACCGCGCCGAGGTCGATGAGCTTCAGCTGGTCTTCGGTGACCATGATGTTCTCCGGCTTGAGGTCGTTGTAGACCAGGCCGATGGAATGCAGATAGCCCAGTGCCGGCAGGATCTCGAGCATGTAGCCGATCGCCTCGGCCACCCGCAGCCGGGAACCGTCCGATTTGGACAACCGGGTGGCCTGTTTGAGCGACGACCCGCCAACGTATTCCATCACGATGTAGCCGACCGGGTTGCCGTGCTTGTCCCCGTGTTCGACGAAGTTGTAGATCTTGACGATCCCGGGGTGGGTCACCTCGGCCAGGAATTGCCGCTCGGCCATCGCGATCGCCTGAGCCTCGGCGTCGCCGGAATGCACCAGTCCCTTGAGCACCACAGGGCGGTCGTTGACGTTCTTGTCGAACGCCAGATACACCCAGCCCAACCCGCCGTGAGCGATGCAACCCCTGATCTCGTACTGGTCGGCGACGATGTCGCCGACACCGAGCTGAGGCAGAAACGAGTACGCGCTTCCGCAATGCGGACACCACCCCTCGGAGAGGGCTTTTCCCGCAGGCGTGGAACGGCCGACCGGGCGCCCACAGTTCCAACAGAACCGCTTGGACTCGGCGACCACCGGGTCGGTCATCATCGCGGCCTCGGGATCGACCGCGGGCACCCGCGGGATCTCCACCAACCCGCCGCCGAGCCGGCGTGTCGGCGACAGATTGCGGGTCAGTGTCGTCGCGTGCTCCTGCGGCTCGGTGTCGCCGGTGTGCAACAGTGAATCGTCGTCGTCATCGTCGAAGTCGGGCCGAAACACCGCTTGGGTGGACATCGGCCGCATGGTGGCCACCGAATCCATTCCTGGCTCCGTTCCGGGCTCCATCCCGGGGTTCATGCCAGAGTCAATCCCGGGGTCCGCACCCGAGTCCATGTCGAGATCGGCGAGGCTCGCCGGCTGGGTGCCGGGGTCGGAATCGTCGGTGTCTGCTTCAGTCATCAGTCGACGTACCTCGCCCGGGGCGGAACCGGCGCGGGCCCGAGCACCGTGAGCCACTTGCGATACAGCGTGTTCCAGGTGCCGTCGCGGCGGATCCGTTCCAGGGTCCCGTTCACGTAGCGCACCAGCCCGGTGTTGTGCTTGTTGATCCCGATGCCGTAGGGCTCCTCGTTCAGCGTGGGGCCGACGATATGCAGATAGGGATCCTGCGACACCAGCCCGGCCAGGATCGAGTCGTCGGTGCTGACCGCGTCGACCTGGCGTTGCTGCAGCGCGACCAGGCAGTCCGCCCAGGTCTCCACACCGACGATGATCGGCGGCGGAGTGATCTCCTGGAGGCGGGTCAGCGACGTGGTGCCCTTGGCCACGCAGACCCGCCGCCCCGACAGATCGCTGGCCTGCCGGATCGCGGAGTCGCGGGGCACCAGGATCCGCTGGTTGGCGTTGAGGTACACCGTCGAGAAGTTCACCAGCTCCTTGCGTTCGCAGGTGATCGTCATCGTTTTGACCACGACGTCGACCTCGTTGTTCTCCAGCGCCGTGACGCGATCCGACGATGACAGGATTCGGTATTCGACCTGGGAAGGGGTTCCGAAGATGTCGCGGGCGATCTCTCCGGCAATGTCGACGTCGAAGCCGGTGATTTCGCCGGTGATCGGATCCCGGAAGCTGAACAGGTTGCTGCCGATGTCGAGCCCGACGATCAGGCGGCCGCGTTCCCGGATGTTGGCGACGGCTTCCTCGGCTTCTTCGTCGGTGTCGAAAGGCCGCAGGCTGGCGGTGCGGTCGCAGTCGTCCTCGTCCGGGTTCGGCGCGTGCGCCGGTTCGGGAGGCAGCTCTTCCATGCCAGCCGGAGTCGGCGGCGTCAGCGTCACCCCGGGCGTCGGAACGACCGGGGCCGCTTCGGAGCATCCGGCCAGCACGGCGGCCAGCAATGCGACTGCCGCCAGCGAAACCCCCAGTTTCTTCATCCTGTAGCCGTTCTACCTGTATTCGCTCAGTCTCGGCCAGATTCCCAGCGCGACCGCGATCGCGGCGACCACGCTGAGCGCAGCGGCCCCGACCGTCGACCCGGACAGCACGCGGCGGGCGTTGACGATGTCGGCGCGCAACTGGTTGCGGCTCTGCTCGATGCCCTTGCTCAGCGTCTCGTCCAGTTTGTCGAACGCCGGGGTGGAGTCGTCCTCTCCGGTGCCCAGCGCCACCTGGGTGGCGGCCTGATAGTTGCCGACCGCGATGTAGGCCGTGATCCGGTCGTCGGCGGCGCGCCACCGCTCCAGCAGCTGCGGCGCGTCGGCCAGGTCGGTCTTGTCGATCGAGTCGTCGTCACGCGCCAAATAGTCGGCCAGCTGCGCCTGCATCTGTTCGATCCGCTGGTAATAGGACTGTTTGCGGATATTCTCGTCCCCACGCCGGATCAGCGACAGCGTTTCGTCCGCGCGGGCCTGCTGGGCGGTGATGGCCAGCGAGGTGATGGTCTTGAGCGATTCGGCCGCGGTGTTCTTCGCACTGCGACTGTCGGTGGTGGAGATCACCAGCGCGGTGCCCACCCAGATCAACATGATCAGCACGGCCAGACCACCGGCGATGAACCCGACGTTGACCCGCCGGCGGGTCCGTTTCGCCAGCCAACGGTTGGCGAACACGCCGAACAGCAACGTAGACAGCACCACCAGGATGACCGGAAGTGGAATGCGGGTCGACGCGGTGGTCTCGGCGTCCACCCGGCCGGAGGTCACCTCGTAGAGCCGCTGGGCATCGGGAAGTATCTGCTGCTGCATCAGCGACGACGCCTCGGACAGGTACGACGAACCCACCGGGTTGCCGGCCCGGTTGTTGGTTCGTGCCGTCTCGATCAGGCCGGTGTAGACCGCCAGCCGGGCATTGATCCGCCCGAGCAACTGCACCATCGGTTCGTCGGTCAGCCCGCTCGATGCGCGGGTGACCGCGACGGCGGCGTCGGTGATCGCCTGCTCGTAGCGTTGCCGCACGGGCTGCGGTTCGGTGCCCGCGATGAACGCGGTGGCCGCTGCGGCGTCGGCCACCGACAACGTCGTGTAAAGCTGCCCGGCGGCGAACGACAGCGGCTCGGTGTGGTTGAGAACGGTGGTCAACGCCTCCTGGCGGTCGTTGATCGTCGTCGACGTCGCGAACGCGCTCGCGATGACCAGAGCTGCCAGCACGAAGCCGATGGACAGGATCCTGCCCGGCGTGGTCCACAGGAACCACCACCGCGGATGCGACGGCGTGCCAGGGGACCGCGACGCGAGGGGCTCGGTCGAGGGATGCGCCAACTCCACAGTCACGTCTACCCGGACCCCATCTTGAGCTCGATCTTTCCGGCGGTCGTTCCGACTGGCCCCCACTGTATAAAAGAATTCTAAGAGCTAGTCGGAGGGTCCGTGCGGAATTGTGGTGTCGAGCATTCCCGCCGCCCCGACATCTCCGGTAGCCGGGTCGGTTACCTATCCTGAACGCGTGCGCGGGGACGGTGACGGTTGGGTGGTGCTGGCCGACGGCGCGGCCTACTGGGGTCGCTACGGTGCGGCCGGATTGCTGCTGCGCGCCCCCGGCTCCAGCGGTGGGGCAGCGGTCCTGCTGCAGCACCGGGCGCCGTGGAGTCATCAGGGTGGAACGTGGGCGCTGCCCGGCGGTGCCCGCGACAGCCACGAGACCCCCGAGCAGGCCGCCGTGCGGGAAGCTCATGAGGAGGCCGGGCTCGCCGTCGAGCAACTCACCGTGCGCACCACGGTGGTCACCGCTGAGGTCACCGGGTGGACGTACACAACCGTCATCGCCGACGCTGCGGCGCAGCTCGACACGGTCCCCAACCGGGAGAGCGCCGAGCTGCGCTGGGTAGCCGAGGACGACGTGGCCGGCCTGCCGCTGCATCCGGGTTTCGCCGCGAGCTGGGAACGGCTGCGCGGCGTCGCCGCGACCTTCCCGATGGTGGTCAACCGCCAGCGCTGAGCAGACCCTTGAGTTCCTGGGCCGCCGCGGTGGGATTCTCGGCCGCGGTGATCGCGCGCACCACCACGATGCGCCTCGCCCCGGCGGCCGTCACCTCGGGCACCCGGGTGGCGTCGATCCCGCCGATCGCGAACCACGGCTTGGTGTTCGCAGTCGCGGCAGCGGCGGTGACGAGCTCGAGTCCGGGCGCAGCCCGGCCCGGTTTGGTGGGCGTCGGCCAACACGGTCCCACGCAGAAGTAGTCGACCGCTTCGTCCAGCGCCGCACCCAGCTGGTCGGTGTCGTGGGTGGAGCGCCCTATCAGGCAGTCGCCCACGATGTCGCGGGCCATCTCCAGCGGCAGGTCGTCCTGCCCGAGATGGAGGATGTCGGCCCCGGCCGCGCGCGCGATGTCGGCCCGATCGTTGACGGCCAGCAGCGCGCCGTGCCGGTGGGCAGCCTCGGCGAGAGTGGCCAGCGCGTCCAGTTCGTGGCGGGCCTCGAGCGGACCGAACCGCTGCTCACCCACCGATCCCTTGTCCCGCAGCTGGATGATGTCGACGCCCCCGGCGAGTGCGGCGTCGGCGAACTCCGCAAGGTCACCGCGCTCCCGGCGGGCGTCGGTACACAGGTACAGGGTCGCCGCATCCAGCCGGGCGGTCAGTGAGGCTTCAGGCACACGTCGAACGCTAGCGCCGCCGACACGTAGGCTGGTAACCGACCACACGGGAGCCCCGGGGCACGGGGGCTGAGAGTGAGCGCGCCGCTCGTACCGTCACACCTGATCCGGGTCATGCCGGCGAAGGGAGATCACAGATGTCCACACTGGCCGTCGTCGGTGGCGGTGTCATCGGCCTGGCCGTGGCCCGCCGCGCCGCCCAGGACGGCTGGGCGGTACGGCTGCATCGGGCCCCGCAACGGGGTGCTTCCTGGGTGGCCGGCGGGATGCTGGCCCCGCACAGCGAGGGTTGGCCCGGCGAGGAACGCCTGCTGCAGATCGGCTTGGCGTCCCTGCAGTTGTGGCACGCCGGCTTCCTGGAGGGGCTGGCCCCGGAGGTGGTGACCGCCAGAGGTTCACTGGTGGTCGCCGTGGACCGCGCCGACGTGGCCGACCTCAAGACGGTCGGTCAGTGGCTGTCGGACCAGGGCCACCCCGTCACACCGACAACGTCGGCGCGTGATGTCGAACCGCTTCTCGCGCAAAGCATCCGGCACGGGTTCGTGGCCGATACCGAGTTCGCGGTGGACAATCGCGCCGTCGTCGAGTCGCTGGCCGCGCATTGCGAACGCCTCGGGGTGCGGTGGGCGCCCCCGGCGCAGGACCTGGCCGAGGCCCGGTCAGGGGTCGACACGGTGGTGATCGCCAACGGCATCGACGCGCCGACGCTGTGGCCCGGGCTGGCGGTGCGCCCGGTCAAGGGAGAAGTGCTGAGACTGCGCTGGCGCCCGGGATGTATGCCGCTGCCGCAGCGCACGATCCGGGCACGCGTGCACGGCAGGCAGGTGTACCTAGTTCCGCGGTCCGACGGCGTAGTGGTCGGCGCGACCCAGTACGAACACGGTCGCGACACCGCGCCGGCGGTGACCGGGGTGCGTGACCTGCTCGACGACGCCTGTGCGGTGTTGCCCGCGTTGGGAGAGTACGAGTTCGCCGAATGCGCCGCCGGGCTGCGCCCCATGACCCCGGACAATCTGCCGATCGTCGGCCGCCTCGACGAACAGACGCTGGTCGCCGCCGGGCATGGACGTTCGGGTTTCCTGCTGGCGCCGTGGACGGCCGAGATGATCGCAGCCGAGTTGGCGTCGGCCAGCACCCTGGAGTCTGTGGAGGCCATGGGATGAAGGTCACGGTCAACGACGAGGCGGTGGAGATCGAGAATCCGACCACGGTGGCCGCGCTGCTCGCGCGGCTCGGCTTCCCGGACAAGGGGATCGCGGTGGCGGTCGATCTGTCGGTGCTCCCGCGATCGCAGTGGGGCACGACATTGGCACACGGAGCGAAGATAGAGGTAGTGACGGCGGTGCAAGGTGGCTGAGCTGACAGTTGATCCCGGCGTGGATGCCGCAATGGGTGTGTTGTGCATCGCGGGACGTGAGTTCGGGTCGCGGTTGATCCTGGGCACCGGTGGGGCCGCAAATCTCGCGGTCCTCGAGGCCGCGCTGCGCGCCTCGCAGACCGAGTTGACCACCGTGGCGATGCGCCGCGTCGACGCCGCCGGCGGCACCGGGGTCCTCGACCTGCTGACCCGGCTGGGGATCACCGCATTGCCGAACACGGCGGGGTGCCGCGGCGCCGCCGAGGCGGTGCTCACCGCCCAACTGGCCCGCGAAGCGCTGCAGACCGACTGGGTCAAACTCGAGGTGATCGCCGACGAGCGCACACTGCTGCCCGACGCCGTCGAATTGGTCAAGGCCGCAGAACAACTGGTCGACGACGGGTTCGTCGTGTTGCCGTACACCAACGACGATCCGGTGTTGGCGCGCCGGCTGGAAGACACCGGCTGCGCGGCGGTGATGCCGTTGGGTTCGCCGATCGGCACCGGCCTGGGGATCGCCAACCCGCACAATATCGAGATGATCGTCGAACGGGCCGGCGTGCCGGTTATCCTCGACGCCGGCATCGGCACCGCCAGTGATGCGGCGCTGGCCATGGAGTTGGGCTGCGACGCTGTGCTGCTCGCAACCGCAGTCACCCGGGCCGCGGACCCGCGGGCGATGGCCGCGGCGATGGCGGCTGCGGTGAAGGCCGGCCGCTTGGCCCGCGGGGCCGGGCGAATCCCCAAGCGGTTTTGGGCCCAGGCGTCGAGCCCGGCGCTGTGACCCCCTCCGGGGTGTGGCGATGATCGAACTGCACGAGCTGACCAAGACTTTCGGCTCGACCCGCGCCGTGGACGGCTTGACCTGCACGATCGAGCCGGGCGTGGTCACCGGTTTCCTCGGCCCCAACGGCGCCGGCAAGACCACCACGATGCGGATGATCCTCGGCCTGGACCGCCCGACGTCGGGTAGCGCGACGATCGGCGGCGTGCCGTACCGGCAGCTAGCCGAACCGTTGCGCACCGTCGGTGCCTTGCTGGATGCCCGCCAGGTGCATCCGAACCGGTCGGTGCGCAACCATTTGCGCTGGATCGCCGCGAGCAACCGCATCGCACGTGCACGCGTCGACGAGGTGCTCGACCAGGTCGGGCTCGCGGCGGTGGCCGGTATGCGGGCCGGCGCGCTGTCGCTGGGGATGAGCCAGCGCCTCGGCATCGCCGCCGCGCTTCTCGGAGATCCGCCGGTGCTGTTGTTCGACGAACCGGTCAACGGTCTCGATCCGGAGGGCATCCACTGGATCCGCACGTTGATGCGCACCCTGGCCGGTGAAGGGCGCACGGTGTTCGTGTCCAGCCACCTGCTTTCGGAGATGGCCAACACCGCAGACCGGTTGGTCGTCATCGGCACGGGAAGGTTGATCGCCTCGACCACCGTCAGCGAGTTCGTCGGCGGCTCGGGCGCTGCCACGGTGCGGGTGCGCAGCCCCCAGCTCGAGCGGCTGCGCGAGATGCTGGCCGCTTCAGGGCTGGCATGCGAGGCCGCGCAGGACGCGCTCACCGTGCACGGGGCGAGCACCGAGGCCGTGGGTGAGCTCGCGGCCCGGCACTCCATCGTGTTGCACGAGCTCAGCACGGTGCGGATGTCCTTGGAGCAGGCCTACCTGTCGAGCACCGACGAGGCCACCCAGTACCGCGGGGCGCCGCGATGACCCGGCTGGCGGTCCGGTCCTGGGCGGCGGTGGTGGACGCCGAGCGGATCAAGCTGTTGACGCTGCGCTCCCCGTTGTGGGCGGCCTCGGCGGCGGCACTGCTGAGCATCGGAATCGCGGTGCTGCAGGCGGCCGAGAGATACTCCCCGATGAACGCGCCGTCGGCGGCGCTGGGAGTAGCGGTTTTCGGGGTGCCGGTACTGATGGTGGTGGCCGCGATGACAGTGACGGCGGAGTATCGCAGCGGCATGATGCGCACCACGTTGATGGCGTCGCCCGATCGCACCGTGGTGCTGTGCGCCAAAGCGGTAGTGGCAGCGGTGTTCTGCGCCGTTACGGCGGGCGCGATGACTGTCGGTGCGATCCTCGCGGCGCGCGTCGCGGACCCGCAGATGTGGCGCACGGTCGCTGGGATTGCACTGTATGCGGCGCTTGCCGCGGTGCTCGGCGTCGGGGTTGCCGCGTTGCTGCGGCACACGGCCGGCGCGGTCACGGTGCTGTTGCTCTGGCCGCTGCTGGTCGAACCGCTGTTGGGCAACCTGCCCGGCCAAGGGGCCCGAATCGGCCCCTACCTGCCGTTTGCGAACATGTTCGACTTCCTTGAGGTGTCGTGGTTGTTCCCCGCATACGACGTCCCGTGGGGTGACCTGGGTTCGCTGGCCTATTTCGCTGCCGTCGTCGCGGGGGTGTTCGTGATCGCGGTGGGCGCAATGAATCGCCGTGACGGGTGAATCGGTCCGGGTACCGCCGGTGTCGCCGCGCAGTGTCTCGTCGACCGCCTCACCGACGGTCCCGAAGACGGTCGAGGTGACCGTCGGGGTGGGGATCGTGGTGCGCGCTAACGTGGTGACGTGACGCGGACAAGATCGGCCCGGACCCGCAGCGCCGCAGTGCTGGCCGTGGCAGTGCTGGTGCTCGGCGGCTGTGGTCGCGAGGTCACGCCGGTGCCGGTACCGGCACCGGAGCCCATAGCGGCCACCGAAGAGGCCGTCGAGTTCGCAGAGCAGCTTCGGCATAGCGTCACCGTGGACTCCACAATGGCGCACCTGCGCGCCCTGCAGGACATCGCAGACGATCATGACGGCAACCGTGCGCTGGGCACGGCGGGTTACGACGCCAGCGTGGACTACGTGGTCGATGCGCTGCAGGACAGGGGCTTTGACGTGGCGACCCCCGAGTTCGAGGTTCGTCTGCCCTGGGCCGATGAACCTGTATTGACCCTGGCGGGTGAGGACGTCGAAGCGCGAGCACTGAATTTCACCATTGGCACCCCCTCTGGTGGGGTGTCGGGTCCGCTGGTGGCCGCACCGGCCGAAGACACTCCGGGCTGCACGCCCGACGACTACGACGGCCTGCCCGTGCGCGGCGCAGTTGTCCTGGTCGATCGCGGGTCGTGCCCGTTCGGCGCCAAACAGACCGTCGCCGCCGAGCTCGGCGCGGTGGCGTTGATTGTGGCCGACAGCGTGGACGAAGACCGGATGGGCGGGACGCTGGGCGCCCAGACCGACGTGCAGATCCCGGTGATCAGCGTGACGAAATCCGCGGGCGAGCAGCTGCGCGGGCAGACCGGAGAGGTTGCCGACATTCGGCTCAACGCGGGGGTGCGGGTCGAAACGACCCGCAACGTCATCGCACAAACCGCGACCGGTTCGACCGCCGATGTCGTCATGGTCGGTGCCCACCTCGACAGCGTCGCGGAGGGGCCGGGCATCAACGACAACGGTTCCGGTGTGGCGGCGGTGCTGGAGACCGCGCTGCAAATGGGCCCTGAGCCGCAGATCAACAACGCTGTGCGGTTCGGTTTCTGGGGCGCCGAGGAATTCGGCCTCCTCGGATCGTCGAACTATGTCGAATCCCTGGACGTCGACGGGCTCAAGGACATCGCGCTCTATCTCAACTTCGACATGCTCGGCTCGCCGAACCCCGGCTACTTCACCTTGGATGGTGACCAGTCCACACGTTCGCGCGGAGACAGCGTCCCCCGAGTGCCCGAGGGCTCGGCCGGCATCGAGCGCACGCTGGTCGGCTACCTCGACCGTTCCGGCAAGCCCGCCGAAGACTCGTCGTTCGACGGCAGATCCGACTATGACGGGTTCACTCGGTCGGGAGTGCCTGCCGGAGGGCTGTTCTCCGGCGCGGAATCGGAGAAGTCGCAGCACCAGGCCGACATCTGGGGAGGGGAGGCAGGTGCGCCTTTCGACCCGAACTACCACAAGGACACCGACACTTTTGACAGTATCGACCGCACCGCGATGGAGATCCACGGTGGTGGGGTGGCCTACTCGGTGGGGCTGTACGCACAGGATCAGCGGGGACGCAACGGTGTGCCGATCAGAGAGGATCGGACCCGCCATCAGCTGACGGCGTCATGAGGGACGTCATCATGAGGGGCTTGGCCGTCGGTCCCGGAAGGCCAGCAGTGTCATGCCGTGGTAGACCGCCAGCGCGGCGATCGATCCCAGCGCGATGCCGGTGAACGTCAAATTACCTGCAGTCCAAGTGAAGTCGGCGATACCGATAATGAGTGGGATGGCAGCGGTCATCTGGTTGATCGGCTTGGCAAAGTCCACCCGGTTGGTCAGCCAGATCCGGATGCCGAGGATGCCGACCAGGCCGTAGAGAACCACCGTTGCGCCGCCGAGAACGCCCGCGGGTATTGCCGAGATCACCGCACCCACTTTGGGACACAACGCCAGTGCGATCGCCACAACGGCCGCCACCCAGTAGGCGGCGGTCGAGTAGACGCGGGTGGCAGCCATCACCCCGATGTTCTCGGCGTAGGTGGTGGTCGCCGACCCGCCGCCGAACCCGGCCAGTGTGGTGGCTACCCCGTCGGCGGCCAATGCGCGCCCCATCAGCGGGTCCAGGTCGGTGCGGGTCATCTGGGCGACCGATTTGACATGGCCGATGTTCTCGGCGATCAGCGCGATGACGGCGGGCAGGAACAGCGGCAGTACCGACCAGGAGAACGTCGGGGTCTGGAACTCGGGCAACCCGATCCAGGCGGCGTCGCCGATCGCGGAGGTGTCCACCCGGCCCAGGACCAGGGCGAGAACGTAGCCCGCCGCGACGGCCAGCACGATCGCGAGCCGGCCGATCATGCCGCGGAAGAAGGCCAGTACGACCACCAGCAACACCAGCGTGACCGCCGCGACGACGGGGTCGGCTTCGAAGTTGGTCTTGGCGGTCGGTGCGAGGTTGAACCCGATCAGTGCGACGACCGCGCCGGTCACCACCGGTGGCAGCGCGATATCGAGCCAGTGGGTGCCCGCGAGGTGGACGACGACACCGATGACGATGAGTAGGACACCCACGGCCACGATGCCGCCGAGGGCACTGCCCGCACCCTGTGTGCCCAACGCGCCCAGGACCGGTGCGAGCACCGAGAAGCTCGAACCCAGGTAGCTAGGCAGCCGGTTGCCCGTGATCAGCAAAAACAGAATCGTCCCGACACCGGAGAACAGCAGGGTGGTGGCGGGCGGGAAGCCCGTGAGCACCGGAACCAGGAACGTGGCGCCGAACATCGCGACGACATGTTGGGCGCCCAGCCCGATGGTGCGGGGCCAGCTCAGCCGTTCGCCCGGGGCGACGACGAAATCGGGGTCGGGCCGAGAGTCGACGCGTGTCCAGGTCAGCGACGCAAAGGGCGAAGTCGGGGGCACACTAGCGACTACACACCATGACGGTGCCGGCCGCCAGCCAAGTAGCTGACCATGCCCAGCGCCACGACGACCGCGCCGGTGAGCACCGAGGCGATCGGCAACGTCGCCGCCAGCGTCAGGCAGCCGGCCAGGCCGACAGCCGGAAGCACCCGGCGGCCCAGGGTCAGCGCCGAGGCGTTGGCGATCGCGTAGTACAGCAGCACTCCGAACGAGGAGAAGCCGATCGCGCTGCGGACGTCGACGACCGCGGCGACCAGCGCCACGGCTACCCCCACGACCAGCTCCGCGCGGTACGGGGTGCGGTGACGGGGATGCACAGCGGCCAGGGCATGGGGCAGGTGATGGTCGCGCGCCATGGCCAGTGCGGTCCGCGACACGCCGAGCATCAGCGCCAGCAGCGCGCCCAGCGCGCTGACCGCCGCGGCCACCCCGACCACAGGTTCCAGCGCCGGGAACCCCGCGGCCCGCACGGCGTCCGACAGCGGCGCCTGCGACTGTGCCAGGCCGGTGCTGCCCAGTTCGGCCAGCACCGCGACCGCGACTAGCCCGTACACCACCAGCGTGATCCCTAGTGCGAGGGGAATCGCGCGGGGAATGGTCTTCTCGGGGGCCGCGACCTCTTCGCCGAGGGTGGCGATGCGGGCGTATCCGGCGAATGCGAAGAACATCAGGCCGGCGGCCTGCAGCACCCCGTAACCGGTGATATCCCCGCCCGGACCGAGCCGGCCCACGTCGGCGCTGCCGAACCCGAGCAGCATCGTCACAACCAATGCCAGCACGGCTAACACCAGCGCGACGATTACCCGGGTGAGCAGGGCAGAGCGCTGAACACCGGCGTAGCCGACCGCAGTCAACGCGACCACCGCGGCGACTGCCACCGCGTGCGCGTACTGCGGCCACACGTAGTAGCCGACGGTCAGTGCCATCGCCGCGCAGGAGGCGGTCTTGCCGACGACGAAACTCCAGCCCGCCGTGTGCCCCCAGAACGGTCCGAGTCGCTCCCGGCCGTAGACGTAGGTGCCCCCGGACTGGGGATACCGCGCAGCCAGCCACGCCGAGGACATCGCGTTGCAGACCGCCACGACGGCGGCCAGCGCCAACCCGATCAGCAGGCCCGTCCCGGCCGCGGCGGCCGCAGGTGCGAGAGCGACGAAGATGCCCGCGCCGATCATGGAACCCAGGCCCAGCGAGACGGTATCGACGAGCCCCAACTGTCGGCGCAGAGCCGGCCCGTCAGGCGACGTCACGGGCTCACGATATCGTGGGCGCCATGGCGCGCAACGCCGGCGAAGAAGTCCGCCGCCGGCCCAAGGACCGCAAAGCGCAAATCGCGCGTGCGTCGGCCGAGGCGTTCAGCGAACTGGGCTACCACGGCGTCAGCATGGAGGCCATCGCCGCGCGGGTCGGAATCTCCGCGGCGGCGCTCTACCGGCACTACTCCGGCAAATATGAGCTGTTTCGCGGTGCGGTACTCAGTCTCGGCCGGCAACTGGTGGACGGCACGGCCGACGTCGGCGAGGTCAGCAGCGACTTCGCGGGCGATCCGCAGCATACGTTCGATGCGCTGGTGGGGGCTTTGGCGGATGTCGCGCTGGCCAACCGGACCTCCGGTGGGCTGTACCGCTGGGAGGGCCGATATCTGCGAGGTGACGACCAGGCCCAGCTGATTGCGCAGATCCGCACGGTGCACCGCCGCCTCCACAGCCCGCTCTCCGCCATGCGTCCCGGTTTGACCGGCCGCCAGTACATGATGTTGTCGACCGCAGTGTTGTCGGTGGTCGGGAGCATCGTCGATCACCGCGCCAAGCTGTCCGCCGCGGCCGTGCGCGAACTGCTCATCGAGGTCGCAAACGCCGCGGTGTCGGCAGAGCTGCCCGCCGAGCGGGTTGGCGCCGTGCCGGATTCGGACAGCACCCTGCGCGCGGCGGCCGATCTGTCGAAATACGAAGCGTTGCTGAACGAGTCGCTGCGGTTGTTCCACCGCGACGGCTACCGAGACACCGGCATGGACGACATCGCCGCTGCGGTCGGCATCCCCACATCGGGTATCTACAAGTATTTTTCGGGTAAGAGCGACATCCTGGCCGCGGTGTTTCGGCGCGCCTCGGATCGCCTCTCGGCGGAGCTGGTCGCCATCAGGGCGGCCAACCCCGACCCGCGTGATGCGTTGGCCGCGGTCATCGACGCTTACGTGGCCCGCTCGTTCGGCCAGCCGGAGCTCGAGTACGTCTACTACAGCGAGCGGCTCAATATGCCCCCGCCCGATCAGCGGATCCTGCGCGATCTGCAGCGTGCGCTGGTCGAGTCGTGGGTCGACCTAGTGGTCGCGGTGCGCCCGGAGTGGTCACCGGGCCAGGCCCGGTTCGCGGTGCATTCGGCGATGGCGCTGGTGGTCGACCTCGGCCGGTTGGAGGTCGGTGCGGCGCCGCAGGACACCCAGGTGGTCGTGGCACGGCTGGTGGATTCGGTCCTGTTGGGCAGCTACCGGTTACCAATGATGTTGCCTGCCAAGTAGAGCAGATAGGTGACCGAGACTCCTAATCCATCTGGTAGTCGCTCAGCGGGAAGGATGAGGCTTCCTGGATCGCCTTGCGGGTCGAGGTGGGGCGCAGCAGGCTGGGCTCGCCGCTGGGGTTGAAGTAGTAGGAGCGGGCCGAGCCGCAGTTGCCGACGGTGAAGATCGAGTCGCCGAGCAGCTCGGTCATCCGGTCGAGGTAGCGGTCGTTGGCGTCCTCGGTGATCTCGAAGGTGGTGGCACCGCGCCGCTGCAGTTCCCCGAAGAGCCGGTCCATGTGCCGCATCTGGTATTCCATCGAGTTGAAGAAGTTCAAGCCGAGGAAGGCGTAAGGGCTGGCCAGCGACAGGAAGTTCGGGAAGGCGGGCATCGATACGCCCTGGTAGGCCTGGAACCTCGTCTCCCGCCACCACTTACCGAGGTTGCGGCCACCGCGGCCGACGATCTCGATGGCGGGGAAATTGGCTTCCCACAGGTCGAAACCCGTTGCCAGGACCAAGGTGTCGATGACGGCTTTGCTGCCATCGTTGGCCACGATGCCGTCGGATTCGATCCGGGTGATACCGCTGTCCTGCAGGTGCACGTGCGGTTTGGTGAAGGTCCGGTAGTAGCTGTTGGAGAAGGTGGGGCGTTTGCACCCGAAGTCGTAGTCGGGGGTGAGCCTGGCGCGCAGTTGTTTGTCGCGGACCGTCGCGAACCGGTGCATCTTGGCCAGGTCACTGGCGGCGATGTTGAACCGGCCCCGAGTGGTCTTGTTGTGCACCACCCCGACTGACACCATGAACTCGTAGATCGCGTCGGTGGTTGCCTTGATCGCGCGCTGAGTCAACGGAAACCTGGCGAACACCCGCTTGGCCCGCTCGGAGAACGCGAAGTCGATCTTGGGCACCACCCAGATCGGGGTGCGCTGGTAGACGGTCAGGTCGGCGGCCTTCTTGGCCAGTTCGGGGATCAGCTGCACCGCGGTGGCACCGGTGCCGATGATGCCCACCCGCTCGCCGGTGGGGTCGTAGGAGTCGTCCCACGCGGTGGTATGGATGACCCGCCCGTCGAACGTGGCGATGCCGGGGATGTCCGGCATGTGCGGCTGGGACAGAAAACCGGTGGCGGTGATGAGGAAGCGCGCCGACACGGTTGAACCGTCGGCCAGCGCAACCCGCCACAGCGACGCTTCCTCGTCCCAGTGCGCGCCTTCGGCGACGGTGTTGAAGCGCATATGGCGGCGCACGTCGTACTTGTCGGCGACGTCGTCGGCGTACTGCTTGATCTCGGTGCCGGTGGAGAACAACCGCGACCAGTTGGGGTTCGGCTCGAAGAAATAGGAGTAGGTCGTGGTCGGGACGTCCACGGCCAGACCCGGGTAGTGGTTGACGTGCCAGGTGCCGCCTAGATCGTCTTCACGGTCGAGGATGACGAAGTTCTCGTAACCCATCCGCTTGAGCTGGATGGCGGCGCCGATGCCGGCGAAGCCGGCGCCCACGATGACCGCGTCATAGCGCTCCGAAGTCATGGTTGTAGACGTTACCGCAAGTATCAAACAAATCGAGAAAGGCTCGGGGCGGACCTCGGGGCGGACCCAATCAGCGCGTCTGCCCGAGTAGTCCGAGCGCCGCATCGACCGCCAGCGCGGGCACGTCCAGTGTTTTGGAGCCGAGGTCGTGGCGAGCGCCGTTGACCTGCACGATCGTGGTCGGGGCCGGAATCAGCGCGGCGGCCTGTTCGATCTCGGCGGTGCTGCCGAACGGGTCGGCGGTGCCATGGGTGAACACCGTGGGCACGGTGATGCGCGGCAGGTGCTCGGTGCGGACCCGCTCTGGCTTACCCGGCGGGTGCAGCGGGTAGGAGAACAACGTCAGCACGTCCAGTGCCAGTCCTTCGGCGGCTGCCATCGAGGTCAGCCGACCGCCGTAGGAGTGGCCGCCGGCGATGACGGGAAGGTCGGTCCCGTCGATGAGTGTGCGTACTGCGGCTACCGCCTCGATGATGCCCGCCAGGTCGGCGGCTGACGAACCCGACGGCGGCCCCTTGGGCCGGCGCCTGCGGTAGGGCAGGTTGTAGCGCACCGCAATCCAGCCCCGTCGGGCCCACTCGTCGCAGATGGCGGTGAGCATCGGTGATTCCCGGCTGCCGCCGGCGCCGTGGGTCAGCGCCACCACGCCGGCGGGGGTGTCGTCGGGGCGATGGACCACACCGCCGATCTGGTCCATCAGCCGAGCCGGAACAGTGCCGATACGGGTCCGTGGCCGTGTCCCAAAGGATAGGCGGCGCGCAGACACTCGGTGACCCACCGTTTGCCGAAGGCGACGGCGTCGGGCACCTGGTAGCCGTGGGCCAGCGCGCTGGCTATGGCGGCCGCCAGGGTGTCACCGGCGCCGTGATCGTGGGTGGTGTCGATGCGCGCGGTGTCGAACTCGGTGAAGTCGGTTCCGTCGAACAGTAGATCGGGGCTCTGGCTGGAGGAACGCAGGTGACCGCCCTTGACCAGGACCCACTGTGGGCCCAGCGCGTGCAGCATGCGGGCTGAATCGCGTTGAGTCTCGTCGTCGACTACGTCGATGCCGGTGAGGAGGCGCACCTCGTCCAGGTTAGGGGTGACGACCGTCGCGAGCGGGAAAAGCTCCTCTTTGAGCGCAGTCAGCGCACTGGGATGGAGCAGCGGGTCGCCATGCATGGAGGCGCACACCGGGTCGACCACCAGCGGCACACCGGGTGCGGCGCTGCGCCAGGTTGCCGCGACTGTGGCGATGATCTCCGATGACGCCAGCATCCCGGTCTTGGCGGCCTGCACGCCGATATCTGAGGCGACCACTTCGATCTGGCCAGCGACCACGTCGGCCGGGATTTCGTGAAAATCTTTGACGCCCATGGAGTTCTGCACGGTAACCGCCGTCACCGCGACCAGTCCGTGCATTCCCAGCATGGAGAAGGTCCGCATGTCGGCCTGGATGCCCGCACCGCCGCCGGAGTCCGAGCCGGCGATGGTCATGACACGCTTGGGCGTTTGACCCGGCGGAGTGAGCGCGAGGAACGTCATGCCGGCGAGACTGGTAGGTAGACCCGGTTGCCGTGTTCGGTGAACTCTTTCGACTTTTCGGCCATCGCTTCGCGCACGTCGTGGCTGATGCGCATCGAGCAGAACTTGGGTCCGCACATCGAGCAGAAGTGCGCCGTCTTGGCCGGTGAGGCCGGCAGGGTCTCATCGTGGAATTCGCGTGCGGTGTCGGGGTCCAGCGACAGGTTGAACTGGTCCTCCCAACGGAATTCGAACCGTGCCTGTGACAGGGCGTTGTCCCGCTGCTGGGCGCGGGGGTGCCCCTTGGCGAGATCCGCTGCGTGGGCGGCGATCTTGTAGGCGATCACGCCGTCTTTGACATCCTTGCGGTTGGGCAGCCCGAGGTGTTCCTTCGGGGTCACGTAGCACAACATCGCGGTGCCGGCCTGGGCGATCATCGCCGCGCCGATCGCCGAGGTGATGTGATCGTAGGCCGGTGCGATATCGGTGGTTAGCGGGCCAAGTGTGTAGAACGGGGCCTCTTCGCAGAGCTCTTCTTCGAGGCGGACGTTCTCGGCGATCTTGTGCATCGGAACGTGACCGGGACCCTCGATCATGACCTGCACACCGTGGGATTTGGCGATCGTGGTCAGCTCGCCCAGGGTGGCCAGCTCGGCGAACTGCGCGGCGTCGTTGGCGTCGGCGATCGAGCCTGGCCGCAGCCCGTCGCCGAGGGAGAACGTGACGTCGTAGCGGGCCAGGATCTCGCACAGCTCCTCGAAGTGGGTGTACAAGAACGATTCCTGGTGGTGGGCCAGGCACCAGGCCGCCATGATCGATCCGCCGCGTGACACGATCCCGGTGACGCGTTCGACGGTCAGGGGTATGTGGCGCAGCAGCACTCCGGCGTGCACGGTCATGTAGTCCACGCCCTGCTCGCACTGCTCGATCACGGTGTCGCGGTACAACTCCCAGGTCAGCTCAACCGGGTCACCGTTGGTCTTCTCCAGTGCCTGGTAGAGCGGAACAGTGCCGACCGGCACCGGGGAGTTGCGCAGGATCCATTCGCGGGTCAGGTGGATGTCGCGGCCGGTGGACAGATCCATGATGGTGTCGGCGCCCCAACGGGTGGCCCACACCATCTTGTCGACTTCTTCGGCGATCGACGAGGTTACCGCCGAATTACCGATATTGGCATTGACTTTCACCGAGAATGCCTTGCCGATGATCATCGGTTCGGCCTCTGGATGGTTGTGGTTGGCCGGGATTACCGCGCGGCCGCGAGCCACCTCGTCGCGCACCAGCTCGGGGGTGACTCCCTCGCGCTCGGCGATGAACGCCATCTCCGAGGTGATCTCGCCGGTGCGGGCGCGTTGAAGCTGGGTGCCCCGGTCGCGGGTGACCGGACGCGGCGGCAGGCCGGCGTCGAGGTCGATGACTGCTTCGGCGTCGGTGTAGGGGCCGGAGGTGTCGTAGAGGTCCAGATGTTCGGAGTTGGTGAGGTGGACCCGCCGAAACGGCACCCGGGCACCGCGAACCTCGCGGTACACCTTCGTGCTGCCCTGGATAGGGCCGGTGGTGACGGACGGGCTGATTGCAGTGTCGACAAAGTCGGTCATGCTGTTCTCCCTACGCCGGCATTACCCGGTCAGGTTCGTACGGTCGACGGGCCTACCCGTCCTCTCAGCGCACTCGGTGTGCGCTCCCGCGGTGTGTGATTGGCGGTCCCCACGCTAGCGCACCGGTACGGGTCCTGGGAACCGGGCGGGGGTGGCGGAATCGCGCACAGATTATTTGCATAGTCAATATATGTATTTGGGAAGTGGGGGTAACGCGCTACCGCCGAGATCGAACCGACGGACGAACCGGTCCCGGATGCCCGGTCCGAGCTGATGTGTCTGCGCGCCCGCTTCGACCAGGATCATCCCGGCTACAAGTCGGTGGCGCTGTCCAACACGCCCCTGGGCCCCTTGCCTGCCGGCAGTGAACGAGTCGATCGTGCTTATTCCACTTCCGGCGATCTTCCGCGGCATCGGCTGCAACCCGTTGTCGCCGGACAGCATCGGCTCCCTGTCGCGGATATCGATGGTGGGGTAGTGCGGTCAGCTTTCGGCTCGTATGCTCCGGACGAAATCTGCTACTGCGGTGCCGATTTCATCTGGAGAGTCCTCCTGGATGAAGTGTGAACCGGCCACCGTGACTTCGGTCTGGTTCGGCCAGGTGCGGACGAAGTCACGCGCACGCCCTGTCGCGATGGCTCCGGGTTCGGCGTTGATGAAGAGCTTCGGTACGGTGCTGCGACTCAACCACGCGCTGTAATCCTGCACGGTCTTGACCACGTCGGCCGGTTCGCCGTCGATCGGGACGTCGCGTGGCCATGACAAGGTGGGGCGGCGGCCTTCGCCGGGCTCGCGGAAGGGCCGCCGGTAGTGTTCCATCTCGGCATCGCTCAGTGAGCGCAGGATCGACCCGGGCAGTACCGCCTCGACGAAGAGGTTCTGTTCGAGCACCATGGATTCGCCTGCGGGGGAACGTAAACCCTGGAACACCTCACGAGCCTGTTCAGGAAAGTCCGACCAGTTGATCGGCATCGCGATAGCCTCCATGTAGGCAATGCCCTGGGTCCGGTCCGGATGTTGACGTGCCCAGTCGAAGCCTAGTGCCGATCCCCAGTCGTGCAGTACCAGCACCACCCGATCGCCGAGATCCAGGGAGTCCCACAGCGCGAAAAGGTAGTCGCGTTGCTGGGCGTAGTGGTAGCTGTCCGGTCCGGCGCTATCGAGCTTGTCGGACCCGCCCATCCCGATCATGTCGCAGGCGACGAGGCGCCCAAGCCCTTCCAGGTGCGGCATGACATTGCGCCACAGGTAGGACGAGGTTGGGTTGCCGTGTGCGAAAACAATGGCATCCCCCTGCCCTTCGTCGATGTAGGCCATTTGCTTTCCGGCGATGGTCTTGTGGCGCAAGGTGCCGTAGGGAGTGGATTTGGTCATTGGTCCTCCTGGGTGGTGGATGCATCCGCGACGGCTGCCGCGGCCTGACGCGCGACGCGAAGGATGCGCGCGGAGAATTCGTCGTCAGGTACGGCGCGGGCAAGCGACAGGCCGCCGACGCAGATCGCCATCAACGCGATGGCGTCGTCAAGTTGGTTTTCGTCGGTGTCGTCGCAGATCGCTGCCAGCGAGGTTCGCAGTTCCTGCTCAAAGCGGTTACGAAAGTCCTCGTTGGCGTGGGCGGCTTCGGAGGCGGTAGCTGCGAACGCGCATCCGGTACCGGGATCGTCGCGGTGTGCGGTGCTCAGATAGCGCTCGGCGAGGCCGCGCAGACGGGCCCGCCAGGGTTTGCTCTTCTCGGGGCCGATCCATTGCGGCCGTCGGGTGGCGAGGGCGTGGGCGAAGGCGGTGTTGGTCAGCTCGCTCTTGGTCTCGAAATGGGCGTAGAACGCGCCGTGTGTCAGCCCTGCCTCCCGCATGACCGGAGCGATTGCGGCGCCGTCGAGCCCCTGCTCGCGTAGCCGCTGCGCGGCCGCGTCGAGGATGCGCATCCGCGAGGCTTGCTTGTTGTCGGCGCGTGGAGCACCCGAGTTTCGCATGATGCCCAACATACCGATATTCGTATGATGCGCAACATGCGAAGTCGGGTGGTGCTAAGGCCCCAGTTCGATGAGCACCGGGGCGTGGTCGCTCGGCGAGCCGACCCTCGCCTTTCCGGTCTTGCGCTCGTCGCGGGCGATCTCGCCGTGGGTAACCCGCCCGGCCAGCGTCGGCGAGCCCAAGATGAAGTCGATGCGCATGCCCCGGTTCTTCGGGAAACGCAACTGGGTGTAGTCCCAGTAGGTGAACACCCCGGGGCCAGGTGTGAAAGGACCCACCACGTCGGCGAACCCGGCATCGACGACCGCGTTGAAGGCGCTGCGCTCGGGTTCGGTGACGTGGGTGCTGTCCTGGAAGACCCCGATATCCCACACGTCGTCGTCGGTGGGGGCGACATTCCAGTCGCCCATCAGGGCGATCTGTGCCGAAGGGTCTGAGACCAGCCACGACGCCGCGGTATCCCGCAGCGCGGCGAGCCATTCCAACTTGTAGCGATAGTGCGCAGAGTCCACCGTGCGGCCATTGGGGACATACAGGCTCCACAGCCGGACGCCGCCGCAGGTCGCTCCGAGGGCGCGCGCCTCGACAGCGGCCGAGTTCTCGGGTTTGTC
The DNA here is from genome assembly GCA_964562545.1 of uncultured Mycobacterium sp. Lineage (GTDB taxonomy): Bacteria > Actinomycetota > Actinomycetes > Mycobacteriales > Mycobacteriaceae > Mycobacterium. Next base: position 67,305 of record CAZLTV010000004.1, read on the forward strand.
ACTCCAGCTCGGCTGCCCGTCGAAGCCGACTTGGACGTCATCGATGCCGACCCGCGACGCGATCGCCACCCCGTTCCACTGGTTGTATCCGCAATGCACGACTTCGTATCCCAGTGCGGCGAACGGCATAGTGGGGAACTGGTCATCGGAGCACTTGGTCTCCTGCATCGCCAGGACGTCGACATCCGCGCGTTGCAGCCAGTCGGTGACGCGGTCGACTCGGGTGCGGATCGAGTTCACATTCCAGGTCGCGACGCGCATCGGCCAACCCTACGTGCGGGGCAGCAGATCCCGGGCGTCCAGGTACCGCGAGCGGTGATGCACCCAGAAGCCCATCGACTCAAACAGTGCCCGGGCCGCCGAGTTGTCCGCCTCGACCTGGACATAGGCGCGGGTCGCGCCGCGCTGCCGGCCCCAAGCCAGCAGGCCCGCGCACAATCCGCGGGCCAGGCCGCGCCGCCGTGCAGCCTCGGCCACCTGCACCGCGGACAGCCCGGCCCATCTGGTGCCGTCCGGCGACTCCGTCACCGCGAGCCGAGCCACCGCGCTGCCGCCGAGCTCGCCGAAGCCGACCTCTCCGTCGACGACGGCGCCAAGCACGTCGACGGGCACCTTGCGTCGATATAGCCGCAGCCAGCTGTCGCCCGGTCGCGCCGACACGGACACCGACGGCGTCTCCGGCAGGTCCTCGGTGATAGCGGTTGCCAGGACCAGGGTTTCGGCATCCGTCGCGATCCCGATCGGGATGCGGAACAGCCGGTCGGGCGCGGAAACGAGCGCCGGCAGGCCGCGAGCCGCATACCAGTCGGCAGCTGCGAGGATCTCCGCGTGCGAGGTGAAGTGCAGCGGTACAGCCGAATTGGCCCGCCTGGTGCTGCCCCGACCGGCCCGCACGAACCAGCCCTGCAGCCACTCGTGCTCGGTGCCCGGCCACCCGAGCGCGGCAGCGTGTTCGAGGTTGCGAATCTCGCTGGTGCGCACCGTAACCTCCGGCACGATCCGCACCGCGAGTACATCCTGGGCGGCAACGTCGACGATATCGCCGCGCCGGTTGCGCACGCGCACGGTCGGCCCGGTGTCGAGCAGGTGCCCCACGACATCGGAGTGCGGCGGCTTCGAGCCCGGCGGCAGCCGGTAACGCAGGCTGACGCGGGTGCCGACCTCGGGCAGGTTCACCACCGGTCAGTGACCGAACGGATCGGGATCCTCGCCGGGCATCCAGGACAGGCCGGGTACCCCCCAGCCATGTGACTTGATCGTCCGTTTGGCGCTGCGCGCATTGCGGCCGATGAGCCGATCCACATACAGGAAGCCGTCCAGATGGCCGGTCTCGTGCTGCAGCATCCGCGCGAACAGATCATTGCCTTCGATGGTGATCGGGGTGCCGTCGGCGTCCAGGCCCGTGACCCGCGCCCAGGACGCCCGGCCCGTCGGGAACGACTCGCCGGGAACCGACAGGCAGCCCTCGTCGTCGTCCTCGGGGTCCGGCATGGTCTCGGGCACCTCGGAGGTCTCCAGTACGGGGTTGACCACCACACCCCGCCGGCGCAGCGTCTTACCGCGCGAATCGGCGCAGTCATAGACGAAGATCCGTTTACTGACCCCGACCTGGTTGGCCGCCAAGCCCACCCCATGTGCGGCGTCCATCGTGTCGTACAGGTCCTGGATCAGTTCCACGATCTCGGCGGGCAACGAGCCGTCGTCGTTGACGGTCACCGGTTCGGTCGCGGTGTGTAGGACGGGATCTCCTACGATGCAGATGGGTCGTACAGCCATGACCGGCAAGCTTAGTGCCGGCGCCCGGCCAGCAGGCCAGCTGCCGACGCGCGGCCGTTTGTGACGACTTCCGTGACCAACCCGTGATTGAATACTCGCCGAAACCACACGGATGTCATTCACGATTGTCGGAAGGGTCCAACCAGCACTATGGACGGCGCAATCGCGCGGGCTGAGCACTCCGGGGACGACAGCGACCCCACCGACGGCTTGACCCGTCGCGAGCACGACATCCTGGCCTTCGAACGGCAGTGGTGGAAATACGCGGGTTCCAAGGAAGATGCCATCAAGGAGCTGTTCTCCATGTCGGCAACCCGCTACTACCAGGTGCTCAACGCGCTGGTCGATCGCCCCGAAGCGCTGGCAGCCGATCCGATGCTGGTCAAGAGGCTGCGGCGGCTACGGGCAAGTCGACAAAAGGCCAGGGCAGCGCGCCGCCTCGGCTTCGAAGTGACCTGACATCACATTGACCTCGGCGCGATGTCGATACAGTAGGCGCCGATGAACCAGCGAGACTCTTCGGGCCTGCCCCTGCGCGCCATCATCATGGTGCTGCTCTTCCTCGGCGTCGCGTTCCTGCTCGTCGCGCTGCAGTCGATGGGCGGCGGATCCGGGGACGACGACGAGTCGACGATCGCGACCGTCACCACGACAACCACCACGACGACCTCGCCGCCGGCCGAGCCGGTCCGACCCGACGTGCGCGTCTACAACATCTCCACCGTCGAGGGCGCCGCCGAAGCCATGGCCAACCGCCTCCGCGAAGCGGACTGGAACGTCACCGAAACCGGCAACCTGGACCTACCGGAGACCCCTGTCACGACGGTCTTCTTTGGCGAGACCCCAGGTGAGCAGCAGGCGGCCGAGGATATCGGCCGCCTGATCGAGGCGCCGGTGGCGCCCCGCATTCCCCCACTCTTCGAGCAACCGCCCGGAGTGATTGTGGCCGTCACCGGTTAGGCTCTTGGGCATGCTCAGGACCGTCGCCGCCGCCTCCTTGTTCGCAGTGCCCGCGCTCGCGCTCAGTGCCTGCGCCCCTCCCGGACAGGTGCCCACCGATACCACCGGCACCACACCTGCCATCTGGACGGGTTCACCGTCGCCTTCTGCTCCCCCCGGGGAAGCAGGCCATGGCGGTTCAGGAGAAGCCGGGGGTGAAGTGCTGTCGACCGAGCTGAAGACCGCCGACGGCACCACCGTGGCCATCGCCGACTTCGAGTTCGCCGACGGATATGCCCTCATCACCGTGGAGACGACCGGCGGCGGCCAGCTCGATCCGGGCTTCCACGGCCTGCACGTCCACTCGGTCGGCATGTGTGAGGCAGATTCCATGCCGCCCGGGGGCGGAACCGCCGGGGACTTCCTATCGGCCGGCGGGCACCTCCAGGTGCCCGGGCATAGCAGCTACCCGCCCAGCGGCGACCTGCCGAACCTCTTCGTGCGCCAGGACGGCTCGGCGATGATGACAGTGGCCACCGATGCGTTCACCGCTGAGGAGCTGACCGCCGAGGACGGTACGGCGCTGATGATCCACGCGAACCCCAGCAACTTCGGCAACATCCCGCCGGAGAAGTACAACCAGGTGAACGGCACCCCGGGGCCCGACCAGGAGTCGCTGGCGGCCGGCGACGCCGGATCGCGGGTGGCCTGCGGTGTCATCACCAGCGGCTGAGGAGCGCATCGACTTCGCCGGGTCACCCCGGCCGACGCTCGGCGTCGAGTGGGAATTCGCCCTCGTCGACGCCGTCACCCGAGACCTGAGCAACGAGGCCGCCTCGGTGATCGCCGAAATCGGTGAGAACCCGCGCGTGCACAAAGAGTTGCTCCGCAACACCGTCGAAGTGGTGACCGGGATCTGCGACAGCGCCGGCGAGGCCATCGACGATTTGGCATCCACACTGCGTCCAGTGCGCGGCATCGTCCGTGAACGCGGTATGGAGCTGTTCTGCGCGGGCACACACCCGTTCGCCAAATGGTCGGCGCAGAAACTGACCGACGCCCCGCGCTACGCCGAGCTGATCAAACGCACCCAATGGTGGGGCCGACAGATGCTGATCTGGGGCGTACACGTACACGTCGGGGTGTCCTCGGCGCACAAGGTGATGCCGATCATCACCTCGATGCTCAACTTCTACCCACACCTGCTTGCACTGTCGGCCTCCTCGCCGTACTGGGACGGCGAGGACACCGGTTACGCCAGCAACCGGGCGATGATGTTCCAGCAGCTACCCACCGCCGGTCTGCCATTCCACTTTCTGCAGTGGGGAGAGTTCGAAGGGTTCGTCGCCGACCAGAAGAAGACGGGCATCATCGACCACATGAACGAGATCCGCTGGGACATTCGGCCCTCGCCGCATCTCGGCACGATCGAGGTGCGGATCTTCGACGGGGTCTCGAACCTGCACGAGCTCTCGGCGCTGGTCGCATTGACCCACTGCCTGATCGTGGACCTGGACCGCCGGCTCGACGCGGGCGAAACACTTCCGGTGATGCCGCCCTGGCATGTGCAGGAGAACAAATGGCGCGCCGCCCGCTACGGGCTGGACGCGATCATCATCCAAGATGCCGACAGCAACGAGAAGCTGGTCACTGAGGACCTCGACGAGCTGCTCACCCGGCTGCAGCCGGTAGCCCAATCACTGTCGTGCACAGACGAGCTCGCCCGCGTCGCCGACATCTACCGCGACGGCGCCTCCTATCAGCGTCAGCGCCGGATCGCCGAAGAGAACGACGGCGACCTGCGCGCGGTGGTCGACTCGCTGATAGGTGAGCTGGTGATCTGACCGTGCCGACGGTGCCGATGTTTCCGCTCGAGGTGACGATGTTGCCGGGCGAGGAGCTGCCGCTGCGGATCTTCGAGCCCAGGTATGCCGCGCTCGTGCAGGACTGTTTGAGTGGCGAAGACCCTGTATTCGGGGTTGTGCTCATCGCCGCGGGCCGCGAGGTCGGCGGCGGAGACACCCGCAGCGATATCGGTGCGCTGGCCCGCATCACCGAGTACGCCGAGATGGGTGCGGGCCGCTACCGGTTGAAATGTCTGATGGGGGAGCGGATCCGGGTTGTCGAGTGGCTGGCCGATGACCCCTACCCGCGTGCGGTTATCGAAAGCTGGCCCGACCAACCCGGAGCCGCCGTCGACGTCGAGGCCATCCGCGACATCGAGGACCGGATGGTGGCGCTGTTCGAACGCATCGCCGCGGCGCGTGGAGCCGACGTCAACGCCCGCGATATCGTCCGCGGCGCAGACGAATCCGGTGATCCGGCGATGTGGCTGTATGCGTTGACGACTCGACTGCCGATGGGGCAGGCAGACAAGTACGCCGTGCTGTCGGCCCCCACCGCGGCCGAGCGGGTCAGCGCGTTATCCGACGCTGTCGAAACCGTCACCGCGATGGTGGAGTTCCAGCTTTCGGAGTGATCACCGCGGCGGCGGGTCCTCCCCGCCCGACCGCTCGGCCGCCGCATCGCGCATTTCGTCGGTGGTCAGCAAATCGTCGCGAATCGTCTGCTCTCGGTAAGCCAGCTGGCCCACCCGATTCGCGATCACAGGTGCGGTGATCAACGTGAAAATTCCGGTCAGGATCAACATGCCGACATCGATCTGCCCGCGCAGCCGGATCGCCGCACCCGCCAACACCAGCAGCAGGCCCAGCACCTGAGGTTTGGTCGCCGCGTGCATCCGCGACAGGGTGTCCGGGAACCGCACCACGCCGATCGCGGCGGTCAGCGCCAGCGCCGAACCGCTGAGCATCAGGACGCTCACGACGATGTCGAAGCCGGTCATCGGGTCTTTCCTGTGCGCCGGCGTTTCTTGGCCGACCCCGCGACATCGGGTACCCGGAAACGAGCCACGCTGACCGAACCGACGAAGGTGATCAACGCCAGAGCGGTCAGGCTGTAGGTGGTGGTGGTGTCGCGACTGAACGCCGCCCATGCGCCGATTGCGCACATCGTCACCGCGACAAGGGCATCCAGAGCAACGAGTCGATCCAACGACGTAGGACCGGCCAACATGCGGATCATCGTGGCCACAGCGGCCAACGACAACATCACCGCGACCGCGGTCCAGACGTAGGTCATCATGCGCGATCGGCCTCCTTCCCGATGGCGGGCCGCCAGTCGGCGTCGCGCTCGAACGCAGACACCATCAACCGCTCCAAGAGCTCGGTCTGACGGTAGAACCGTTTGACCGCGGTGTCCGACCCGACGTCGAGGACATGCACGTACAAGGTCCTGGTGGCCTGGTCGATCTCCAAGACAATGGTGCCCGGCGTCAGGTTCATGATGTTGACCAACAACGCGAGCACCAGATCCGACTTGACCGACAGGTGCGCTCGTAACACAGCGGTCAAAGGTGGGGGGCCGGGCTTTACCGCAAGCCAGGCGACCTGCACCGAGGAGACCAACAGGTAGTAGGCCACCGTGACGATCAGTCGCAGCAGCGGCAGCGGATGGAAGCGGCCCTGCACCGGCACCGCGGGCAGCGGAAACAACAAGGTGATGATCAGCGCGATCACCAAACCGGACAGGATGTTGGCCACCGAGATGGTGCCCCACAACAGCAGCCAAACCAGGATCAGCCAGCACACCATCCAAACCCGCAGCAGCCGAGTTCTCATCTGGCCGGGTTGACTCATCGCGACTCCTCCCCGAGCACCGCGGAGATGTAGTTGCTGCGGTCGAGCACTTCGTCGGCGGCACGGTCGCTGTAGGCGAAGATCGGCCCGGCCAGCACCGTGAGCATCAGCCCCACCGCGATCAGCGCGCCCGTCGGCAACAGCATCGCCATCGGCATCCGTCCGACATCGTCACGTTCGGCGAACTCGACATCCACCGGGTCATCCAACAACCCCGCTCGGGCAGACAGCGCCAGATGTCCCTCTGGTGCGTCTTCGCGGCGCCGCCAGAATGCCTTCGTCCACACCCTGGCCACTACGTAGAGGGTCAGCAGACTCGTGATGACGCTGCCCGCCACCAGGGTCCAGGCCAGCACCGACCCGACCTGCGAGCCAGCCTCCAACAACGCCACCTTGCCGATGAACCCCGAAAACGGCGGAATTCCACCCAGATTGAGTGCCGGAACCACGAAGAGGAAGGCCAGCGCCGGGCTGGCGGCGGCCAGTCCGCCCAGTCGCTGCAACGTCGACGCACCGGCTTGCCGTTCGATCAGGCCGACCACGAGGAACAGCGTCGTCTGCACCAAGATGTGGTGCGCGACGTAGAAAATCGCTCCCGACATGCCCAGCTGGGTCGACAGGGCAACCCCGAACACCATGTACCCGATATGGCTGACCAGGGTGAAGGACAAAAGCCGCTTGATGTCGCTCTGCGCGATCGCGCCGAGGATGCCGACCAACATCGTCAGCAACCCCGCGATCATCAGCACACCGTCCATCATTCCGCCGGGAAACAACAACGAATGAGCGCGGATGATCGCGTAGACACCGACCTTGGTCAGCAGCCCCGCGAACACCGCGGTGACCGGTGCCGGCGCGGTCGGGTAGGAGTCCGGCAACCAGGTCGACAGCGGGAACACCGCGGCCTTGATGCCGAAAGCCACCAGCAGCACCGCGAACAGCGCGGCACGGGTACCCGCCGGGACGTCGGCCAGCCGCAGCGACAGCTCTGCCATGTTGAGTGTTCCGGCACTGACATAGATGAGCGCAATGCCCAATAGGAACACCAGCGAAGAGACCATCGACACCATTACGTACGCGATGCCCGCGCGGACGCGTTCCTTGGTGCCGCCGATAGTCAGCAGCACGAAGCTCGCGGTAAGCAGCACCTCGAACGCGACGAACAAATTGAACAGATCCCCGGCCAGGAAAGCCATGAACACGCCGGCCGCCAGCACCAGGTAGGTCGGCAGGAAGATCGACACCGGTTGGCGGTCGTCACCGTCGCGGATGCCCTGCCCGATGGCGTAATACACCACCGCGAGCAGCACGATCGCCGACACCACCAGCATCAGCGCCGACAACCGGTCCACGACCAGGGTGATGCCCAGCGGGCCCATCCCCGACTCGGTCGGTCCCCATCCGCCGACCTGCAACGCGATCGTGCCGTCGCGGTCGGCCAGATACATCAGCACACCCGACACGGCCAGCACGATGGCCAACGCCAGCAACGTGATACCCCGTTGCAGCCGGGGCCTGCGGCCGGCGAACAACGTCGCAGCCGCCGCGAGCATCGGCACCAGAACCGGCAGCGGCGTGAACACCGTGGCGAGATGACCGCCGATCATCGTGACCCCTCGTGTCCCGGCAGCGCGTCGAGTTCGTCGGGCAGATCGGTGTCGTGGACAGCATCCTCGACGGGGCGCGGTTCCTCGTCGAGCGCGTTCTCGTGAAGCTGTGAGACTCTGGTGTCCTCGGGATCGTCGGTGACATCTTCGGCGGTGTTGATGCGAAACGAGCGGTAGGTCATCGCCAGCACGAACGCCGCGACACCCATGGTGATGACGATCGCGGTCAAGATCAGCGCCTGCACCAGCGCGTCCGCCGTCGGATTGTCGTCTCCACTGGTCCGCGCGACGATCGGCGGGTTACCCGACGGACCACCCACGGTGAGCAACAGCAAATTGAATGCGTTGCTGATCAACAGCAGCCCCAGCAGCATCCGGGTGAGCTGGCGTTCGAGAAGCAGATACACCCCCGCGCTGGTCAACACCCCGATCAGGACGAGCGGTGCCAGGAACGTGATCATCGCCGCCCCACTTCCCGTTGCCGCGTACCCAGTTCCTCGTCGATCCGCGCGCCGAGGCTGCGCAACACGTCGAGCACCATTCCCACCACGATCAGATACACCCCGAGGTCGAAGAACACCGCGGTGACGAACTTGACGGTGCCCAACACCGGAACATCGACCTCGATCAGCGCAGACGACAGCGCGGGCGCGCCCAGCAACAGCGAACCCACCGCGGTGCCCGCGGCCAGCGTGAGCCCGGCGCCCAAGATCTTTCCCGCGTCCAGCGGGAGCGTCTCTCCCAGTTCGTAGCGGCCCCCCGCGAGGTAGCGCAGCACCAACGCCAGCCCGGCCATCAGACCACCCGCGAACCCGCCCCCGGGGGTGTTGTGACCGGCGAAGAAGAAGTACGCCGAGAGCACCATCATGATCGGGAATATCAATCGGGTCGCGACCTCGAGGACCAGCGAACGACTCTGCGGATCGCGCAGGTTGCTGCCCCGCAACCAGGTGATGTCGCCGGCGGCCGGGCTCCTGGTCGTGACGGCCAACTGCCCGATATCGGGCTGGCCCGCGTCGGAGACGCGGGGCGCGGCGCCGAACCGACGACTTCGGAACACCATCGACGCCACCCCGGTCGCGGCGACCAACAGCACCGACACCTCACCCATCGTGTCCCAGGCCCGGATATCGACCAACAACACGTTCACGGTGTTGTAGCCGTGGCCGCGCAGGTAGCCCGCCGCGGGCAGCAGCTCGGAGATCGGCAGGGTCGACCGGGCCGCCATCGCGAACGCGGCCAGCGTCGCGACAGTCGCGCCCACCGACACCGCCAGCAGCGCGCGCGGAACGCGGAAACGGGTGATGTCCTCAGCGCGTGTTTCGGCGGGCAGCACCCGCAGCACCAACACGAACATCGCCAGCGTCAGCGTCTCGACCAGGAACTGGGTGAGCGCGAGGTCGGGGGCGCCATGGAACGCGAAGATCGCCCCGCAGCCGTACCCGGTCACCCCGACGAGCAGCACCGCCGCCAGCCGGTTGCGCATCGCGGTCGCCGCGATCGCCGCCGCGATGATCAGCGCACCGACCACCACCTGCGGCGGAGAGTCCCACAACCGCAACTGGGGGCGGTCGCGCGCGCCCAGCGCCAGCGCCGCGGCTGGCACCAGAACCAGGGTTGTCAGGATCACCGATTGAGTGGCGGGGATCGAGCCGCGCTGAGTGGCCGCGGTCAGGCGCACGGACAGCATGTCTGCGCCCCGCAACGTCGCATCGTAGATACGGTCGGCGTTGCCCAACGGAGTGAAGGGCAGCCGGAAGGGGAAACGGCTGCTCGCGGCGAACATCGCAGCGCCGCCCAACAGCACCAATGCCGACAGCGCCAACGGCAGGTTCACCCCGTGCCACAGAGCTAGGTGGTAGTCGGCGACGTAGCCGACAGGATCGGGGATCGTGGTGCTGTAGTCCCGCAGCACGGCGTCAAGGCCGGACGGCCACAGCCCGAACAGCAGGCCCGCGGCGGACAGGATTGCCGGGGCCACCAGGAAGACCACCGGGGTGCGGTGCATCTCGGCGACCCTCGTGCTGGGCTCCGCCCGCCCCTTACGTCCGAACGCGCCGAACAGGAACCGCAGGCTGTACACCACGGTCAGCACCGACCCGGCCACGACGCCGGCAAGCACGAACGGCGCGGCGGACCCCAGCTCCGGGCTGTGGAGCACGGTTTCGAAATCGGCCTCTTTGGCGACGAACCCGAAAAATGGCGGCAGCGCGGCCATACTCGCCGTCGCACCGCAGGCGATGACCAGTAGTGCCTTACTTCGCGTGCCCAGCCAGGCGAGCCTGCGGATGTCGCGGGTGCCCGTCGTGTGGTCGATGATCCCGACCACCATGAACAGCGTTGCCTTGAACATGGCGTGCGCGCACAGGGTGGCCAGGCCGGCCAGCATCATCTCGCTGCCGCCCGCGCTGACCATGACGGTGATGAAGCCCAGCTGACTGACCGTGCCGAAGGCCAGGATCAGCTTCAGATCGTATTCGCGCAGCGCACGCCAGCCCGCGAGCAGCATCGTCGCCACGCCGAGCGTCACGATGATCGGCCGCCACACCGGGTTGTCGGCGAAACCGGGCGTCATCCGGGCGATCAGGTAGACGCCGGCCTTGACCATCGCCGCGGCGTGCAGATAGGCGCTGACCGGTGTTGGCGCAGCCATCGCCCCCGGCAGCCAGAAGTGCATCGGCACGATCGCAGACTTCGACAGCGCACCGACGAGGATGAGCACCACAGCCACCGACGCGGCCAGGCCGCCCGGCGGATTGGCGATCAGCTCCGAGAGCAGGAACGTCCCGGTGATGTTGGCCAGCACGATGATGCCGACGAGCATCGCCAGCCCGCCCACCGTGGTCACCAGCAACGCCTGGGTGGCCGCCCGACGGCTGGTCGCGCGTTCGGCGTAGTGCCCGACGAGCAGAAACGACAGCACCGTTGTGGTTTCCCAGAACACGTAGAGCACCAGCATGTTGTCGGCGGTGACCAGACCGAACATCGCGCCGGAAAACGCGACGAGCTCGGCGGCAAAGCTGGGCAACCGGTTCTCGCGCGCACCGTCGTGATGGTGGAAGTACTCCGCGCAGTAGAACAGGACAAGTGCGCCTATCCCCAGCACCAGCACGCTCATGATCGCCGCGAGCGAGTCGAAACGGAGCGTGATGTTCATCGACAGCTCGGGCACCCAGGTGACGTTCACGCTGCGGGCACCACCGGCGCCGGGCCAGTTCAGCGCGACCCACACCAGCGATCCGAGCGGCACCAGCGCCAGCGGGTAGAACGCGCGGCGACCCCATCGATCGACCAGCACCGGTGCCAACAGTGTGGCGACTGCGTGGGCAGCGAGGATGGCGAGCATAGCTCCGTCTCGTCGGTCGGCACGCTGTCGGGCGGTGGGTGCCGTCGGGCAGGTGGACAGGTAGGCGAACGGATTTCGTCAGCCGCCACGATTTCAGCTCAAGCTAGCTTACGGGGCGTTGTGTCAGCCGTTGTTCCATCGCGTTGTCCTGCTCTGCACCATGGCCGCGATCAGTTCCTCCACCTCGTATGCCGCGACGAACAGAAGCTCGTCACCGGCCTGCAGGACGTCGCCCGGCTCGGCGACGTTGAGCCGGGTGCCGCGCTGGACCGCGACCAGTGCGCTGTCGGTTGGCATCGCCAGGTCACCGACCCGCCGACCGACCAGGGGACTGTCAGCCGCCAGCCGGAGCTTGGCGATGTTCGCCGACCCTGCGCCGATCCCGGTGCGTGGGCCGCGCCCCAACTCCATCAAACGGATCAGGTGCCCGACGTCGATCGCGCCCTCCACCGAAGCCACCATCGCCAGCGGTGTGGACACCGCGACATCGACCCCCCACGCTTCGGTGAACAGCCAGGTGTTGCGGGCGTCGTTGATCCGTGCGACCACCCGGGCAACGCCGAACTCAGACTTGGCGAGCAACGCCATCGCCAGGTTGGCTTTGTCGTCCCCGGTCGCCGCGATGGCGACATCGCAGATCTGCAATTCGGCCTCCTCGAGCGAGGACAGCTCACATGCGTCGGCAAGAAACCAGTCGGCGCCGGGTACGGCTTCAGGCTGGTAGCGCTGCATGTCCCGTTCGATCAGCAGGACTTTGTGGTCGTTGTCCACCAGCTCGGTGGCCACCGACCGGCCGACCGCCCCGGCTCCGGCAATCGCGATCCGCATCGGTGGCTCCTCCGCACCCTGATTTACTGGCAGCGACACCAGTGTGAACGAGGTCGGATTGAGCCTGCACCAGCTGTACGTGGCGCTGTTCATCGGTGGACTCGTTCTGCTGGCCAGCATCGTCGGTACGCGCCTGGCCACCGGAGTCGGTCTGCCGAGCCTGTTGTTGTTCCTCGGGGTAGGTGTGCTGCTCGGCGAGGACGGCATCGGTCTGAACTTCGACAACGCCCAGCTGGCTCAGGGCCTGGGCACCGCAGCGCTGGGCGTCATCCTCGTCGAGGGCGGTCTGACGACGCGGTTCACCGACATCCGCAAGGTCCTCGCCCCGGCGGGAGTGCTCGCAACGGTCGGGGTCGGGGTCAGTGCGCTGGTCACGGCGGCGGGTGTGCACCTGCTGCTCGGCGTCAACCTGCAGCTGGCCCTGCTGATGGGAGCCATCGTGTCCAGCACGGACGCCGCTGCGGTGTTCTCGGTCTTGCGGGTGGTGCCGTTGCCTCGGCGGGTTGGTGGTCTGCTGGAGGCCGAATCGGGGTTCAACGACGCGCCGGCGGTCATCCTGGTGCTGCTGTTCAGCGCGATGCCGCTGGAGTTGCAGCCCGCCACGATCGTGACGACGTTGGTCTACAACCTCGGGGTCGGCATCGTGATCGGGTTGGGCTGTGGATTTCTCGGGGCGCTGGCGCTGCGTCGCATCGCGTTGCCCGCAGCGGGGCTGTACCCGTTGGCGACCTTCGGGCTCGGCATGGTTGCCTTCGCGGCTGCCGGCTCGGCGCAGGCCAGTGGATTCATCGCGGCCTACCTGGCCGGAGTGGTGCTGGCCAACTCAGGGCTGCCACACCGCTCGGCAACCCGATCCTTCGCCGAAGGTTCGGGCTGGCTGGCCCAGATCGGGCTGTTCGTTTTGCTGGGATTGTTGATGTCCCCGGATCGGTTGGTCGGCGACATCGCGCCCGCGGTCGTCGCAGGGTTCGTGCTGCTGTTGGTGGCGCGGCCGGTGTCGGTGGTGGTGTCTTTGACCGCGTTCCGCATTCCGTGGCGCGAGCAGGTGTTCCTGTCCTGGGCCGGGTTGCGGGGTGCGGTGCCGATCGTGCTCGCGACGTACCCGATCGTCGAGGGGGTGCCGGACAGCGGACGGCTGCTCAACATCGTCTTCGTCTTGGTTGTGGTTTTCACACTGGTGCAGGGGCCAAGCCTGCGTTTCGTGGCCGAACGCCTTGGCCTGGTTCCACGGGACTCCACCCGCGAGATCCAGGTCGACGCCGCGCCGCTAGATGTGCTCGGCGCGGAGCTGATGACGATGACGGTGGCGCCGGGTTCGCGACTGCACAACGTGACGGTGCTGGAATTGCGGCTGCCCGACCCGAGCGTAATCACGCTGATCATCCGTGGGGGTCATTCGTTCGTTCCGCAACCGGTTACCCGCCTGCAGGTCGGTGACGAGCTGCTCATCGTGACGACCACCGCGACACGGGAGTTGGCCGAACGACGGCTGCGCGCAGTCAGCCGCCGGGGCAAGCTCGCCTACTGGTTCGACGAGTACGGTGAACCCGGCTAGCAAATCTGCTATTTCGACGGGCGACGCTCGATATAGTCCCGCCTGTGAACTCCGGGAGGTTGACGCGCGACAGCGTCGCCGGCCTTTCCAGGCGCCAGCTCCCCGCTCATTCGGCGTTTTGGAGAACCCGGCAGCCGGTGCTTTGGCTGGCCGCTCACAATCTGGTGGCCGACCCGCACACCTAACTACCGTGACGTGGTGGGGACGATCCGGCAGGCCATCGCGCAGAGTGCCTATCTGACCACCAGTACCAACGCCGAAACGAGTTTGAGCTTTGCGGCTCCGGAGTATTCGAGCACGGGGATCGTCGGCAGTTCCTTCCGGGCGAAGTCGATCGCTGTCGTCTCGCTGATGGCCTGAGCCTCACAGACAACGCTTAGCGGCAGCGAGGATGTCGTTGATCTTGGTGTCGCTCTTGATGAAGTAGTCCTGGGCGCCAAGGGCCATCGCCTCGCCGACGATATCTCGCTGGCCGAGGTTTGAGGCGACGATGACCGGGATGTCGCGAGTTTCGGGGTCGGCACGCATTTCCTTGAGGATGTCGATCCCGGACTTCTTGGGCATCAACAGATCCAGCACGACGACGTCGGGGTGCGTGTCTTTGATCCGTGCCAGGGCGCAGTCGCCATCGGGGAACGTGATGGCGTCCCACTCCCGATTGGAGGACAGCTTGAGCTGATAGGCGTCCAACAGGAACGCGTCGTCCTCGAAGATGACAATGGTTCTGCGCATGTGGTCCTTCCTCGCCGAGCCGCGGTGGCGGCCGGTGGTGTCGCTGGCTGTTCACTCCCCGGGGGCCAGCCCGAACCTCATTTCACCGTCGTGTGCGGTGCTGCCGGCCAGTGGCAGCGTGAAGGTGAAGGTGGTTCCGCGGTCTTCGGTGGAATCGAACCAGATGCGGCCCCCGGATAGTTCCACGATCGACTTCACCAGATAGAGACCAAGGCCGTTGCCGTCGGTTTGCCGGTGCAAGATGTTGTCGCCGCGGAAGAACTTCGAGAACACCTGTCCGCGTTGGGCGGCCGGGATGCCGAAGCCGTGATCGCGGACCGTGTAGACGACGTGGTCGTCGCGCAGTTCGATGACGATCTCGATGGTCGACCCGTCGGCCGAGTACTTGCTCGCGTTGGTGACGAGATTGAGGATGACCTGCCTGATGAGTATCGGATCGACGCTGAGTTGGGGTAGCGGCGAGGCGTCGACGGTGACGTGTTGTTGTCGGTGATCCAACTCCACGGCCACGTCTTCGAGCACACTTTCGGTCAGTTCGAGCAGATCCGTCGGTGTCGGGGTCACCGTGAGGCGGCCCGATTCGACACGGGAGACGTTGAGCAGTGCGCTCACCAGGTTGGCCAGCCGCTCATTGCTTTTCATGAGTTTCTGGACGAGCTCGTACTGTTGATCGGTCAGTGGCCCGACCGTTTCCCCGTCGCAGAGGATGTCGAGCAGCCAGCCCTGGGCGGTGATCGGCGTGCGCAGCTGATGAGAGGCCACCGACACGAATTCGTCCTTGGCCCGGTCGAGGCGGCGCTCCTCGGAGATGTCTCGGAAGATTTCGATAGCACCGAAGAGTTCGTCGTTATGGACCAGCGGAGCCACGCCCAAGAGCGCGGGGAAGCTGCTGCCGTCGCGGCGCCGGTAGTTGATCACGGCATTGGCGATCTTCTGACGACTACGCAACGCGACTTCGGCAGGCCGTTCGTGCGCCGGAACCGGTTGGTCATGGTCGTCGTAGGCAAGCAGCACCTCCTGATAGTGCTTGCCGACCATGTCTTCTTCACCCATCCGCAGCATGACCTCGGCGGCGGCGTTGACCCGCTCGATGATGCCGTCGCGGTCTATCACGATCATCGCCTCGATGATGCCGTCCAGCAGCATCTCGTCCTTGCGTTGCGAGAGAACGGCTGCGTCGCGCTCCTTGGCCAGGTCTTGGGTGAGCACACCGGCGATCGAGACGGCGCGTTGGCGTGAGGAGGCCAGGAAGTAGGTTGCCAGTGCCAACGCGAGGCTGACCAGCAGGCCGCTGAAGAGTACGAACCGGGGACGCGACTTGGTGTCCAGGAGCCCAACGTATTCCGGCTGGGCGGTGAATCGCAACAGCCAGGTGTTTCCACCGTTGGTGAGGGACTGGACAGTTCTGGGCAGGCCGGTAGACCCGGGTGACATTGGCCTGCCATACATCTGGTTGCTCACCTGGAGCGCGTCGGGATCGTCTGGGTTCTGGTCGAAGATCTCGAGGTTGATGCCGAACGTCTGCTCACCAAGCGTCGCATTGATGAAATCGTTCATCCGGAAGGGGCTGTACACGTAGCCCTGGATGGCGGCCTTGCGCTGCGCAACGGTGTCGGTCGGGCTGCCCCGACGGTATACCGGCTCGTAGATCAGGAAACCTTTTTGGACCATGCCCTCGTTTTCCTGCAGCAGCGTGACCTGGCCGGTCATCGCGGGCTGACCCGAGTTTCGAGCGCGGATCATCGCCGCGCGGCGGGTCGCTTCGGAGAACATGTCGAAGCCGAAGGCCTCCCGGTTTCTCGCGTCGAAAGGCAACAGGTACATGATGGTCGTGTAGATCTCGCGAGGTGGCTCCAGTGGGAAGATGGAGAAATCGGGAAACCCCTCTGCCCGTACGGCGTTCTCCACCTCAGGCACTTGGCTGGCGGGAACCACCAGGGCGTATCCGAAACCTTGCACGCCCGGGTAGTCCTGACTGAGGTTCAGTCCGTCGACATAGGCCTGCCAGCTGGCTCGGTCGACATCGTCGGAGGCGGCGAACAGGGCCGCGCCCCCTTTGAGTGCTTTGATGTCGGTGTTGAGCTTCGCCTCGATGAGCCGGCGCATGGTGTAGGTGTCGGACTCGAAACGGGTCGAGAGTTGAAGCTGGGCATCGGATTGGGAGATGCGGTACGTCAACCCGGTCAGGGCCAGCAATGCGAACAGCACGCAGAAGAACAACGCGGCGCCCCAACCCATCCGGCGTACCGCCCGGTGAATCAGCCACCGCGGATCGGCGATCGCGATCGCCGTGGCCAGCAGGGTCAAGCTCAGTCCGGCGGGGCCGCGCGTTCGACGCATGTACAGGAACGGCTCGGAGATGTTATCGCCGTAGGCGTAGACGAGGAACGCGCTGAGACCGATGAATAACGCGCTCAGAATGCAGGCTTCGGCGGGGATTCGCGCGTAGATGCGGTCGGAGGAGGTTGTCAGCAGCAGTGCGGTGGCGATCAGTGCCACCGCCAGGGCCGCCAGCGGTGCGATCAGCGGGATCGATCCGCCCGGGACCGTGACCGCGTCCATGTCAGTATGAAGCTGGAGTGGGCCGATGAACACGGCGGCACCCCACCCGGCAACGGCGACGAGCCCTAGCGTGGTCAGCGCCCGGCTCCAGCGGGTTCGGGAGCCGAGATAAATAGATCTGACGGCGAGCCCGAGCACTATGAACGCCGCTGCCGTACCCAGATACTCGGGAACCAGGGGAGGTGGCAGTGCATCCAGTGTGCCGCCCGACAACCAGTAGGCGACAGAGATGACGGCGATCGCCAGAACCACCGCGGTGATCCAGTTGACCACTGTCGCGGGGAACCCTTCGGCAGGGCGAGGCGTCCGCCCCGGCCGGTCCAGGTCTGTTATCTGCACAGCTTCCCCCTACGCCACTGTGCATGGTAATCAGGCGGTTTGCCGGGCACCCCCAAAATTGCGGTATCGAACTACCGCCACTTCCCTCGGGTGCAGGGGGTGAACAACCGGTAGCGGACCGGTAAGGCATGTCCGGCAAGGCCGATTCCGGCACCGAGGATGGGCCAGATCGGCCAGAAGTACCAGGTGTCGGCAGACAGTCCGACGACCAGCCACACGGTCAGCACGAGGGCAACCATCGCCAGGTAGGCCGCGGCATGGATCTGCACGCTGCGCCGCGCGGCCGCGCGCAGGGCTGCGGCCCGACGGGGGTCGTTGCGTCGTAGCTCGCTCAGGGGAAGGTCGGTGGTCAGTTGGCGCAGATCGGGTGTGGTCTGCGCGGCGAACGTGGCCTGCAGCCGGGCTTCGTATTCCGCCATGTCCAGGTAGCCCTGGGTGAGCGCCTGACCGAGCAGGGTCGCGGTCGCCTCGCGGTCGCGATCACCGGCGCGTACGGGAGTCGGGGTGGTCGGTGCGGGCATGCGATCCCCTTCCTCAATCTTGACGGTGGCTAGTTTGACGATGCCATCACCACCTAGGCACTGTCAAGATGAGGGTGGGGCACGGTGTGAGCTCGGACCGCAGTCCGGGCGCGGGATCAGCGACCCGCGGCGAACGCGCGTAGCGCTTCGACCTGGGCTCGATCGAGCGAGGGTCGTACGGCCGCGCGCGCGGCGGCAACGTCGGAGGCAGTGACGTCGGCGGCGTCGATCGAACGGCGCATCGCCGTCAGCGCCGCCTCCCGCAGCAGCGCTACACAGTCGGCTGCGCTGTAGCCGTCCAACTCGACGGCCAGCGACTCGAGGTCGACGGCGTCAGCCCCATCCGTGGCCAGCGGCACCGATTTGCCGGCGGTCCGCAGGATCTGGATGCGCGCCTGGGCGTCCGGTGGCTCGACGAACACCAACTTCTCCAGCCGACCGGGCCGCAGCAGCGCAGGGTCGATGAGGTCCGGGCGGTTCGTCGCGCCCAGCACGACCACGTCACGCAGCGGCTCGATCCCGTCGAGCTCGGTCAGCATCGCGGCCACCACCCGGTCGGTCACTCCGGAGTCGAAACTCTGCCCCCGCCGCGGCGCAAGTGCATCGATCTCGTCGAGAAATACCAGAGACGGCGCTGAATCCCTTGCCCGGCGGAATAATTCGCGCACAGCCTTTTCGCTTGAACCCACCCACTTGTCCATCAGCTCGGCGCCTTTGACGGCATGCACAGACAGCCGTCCCGAGCTGGCCAGCGCACGCACCACGAACGTCTTCCCGCAGCCCGGCGGCCCATAGAGCAACACTCCGCGCGGCGGCTGCACGCCGAGGCGCTCGAACGTATCCGGGTGCTGCAGCGGCCACAGCACCGCCTCGGTCAGAGCCCGTTTGGTCTCGACCATGTCGCCGACGTCGTCGAGCGTGACCGCGCCCACCGACACCTCCTCGGTCGACGACCGAGACAGCGGCCGGATCACACTCAGCGCACCTGACAGATCCTCCTGATGCAACTGCGGTGCGGCCTCGTCCCGGCTGGCCCGCGCCGCGGCCCGCAACGCGGCCTCCCGAACCAGTGCGGCAAGGTCGGCGACCACGAAACCCGGTGTTTTCCCGGCGATTTCGCTCAAATCCAGGTCTTCGGCGGGCACCGTCCGCAGCAACACTTCGAGAAGCTGTTTGCGGGTAGTGGCGTCAGGCAGGCTCAGCCCTAGCTCGCGGTCGCACAGATCCGGGGCACGCAGCCGCACGTCGAGGTTGTCGGGCACCGCCGAGGTGGCGACCAGCGCGACCCCCTCGGCGGCCACCGCCCTGCGCAACTCGGCCAGGATCAGCCCCGCCACCGGCTCGGCGGTGGCCGGTAGCAGCGCGTCGACGTCGGTGATCAGCAGGATGCCCCCGCTCGGGGCGCTCACGGTGAGCACAGCATTGGACACCGCGGCCAGCCGGTCCGACGGAGCCAGCGAACCCACCTCGGGCCCGTCCAACTCGACAAGCCGGCGTTCTGCGCACACGGTGCGCACCATCGTGGCCTTGCCAACCCCGGCCGGGCCCGACACCAGAACCCCGAGATCGGCCGAAGCGCCGAGGGTTTCGAGCAGTTCGGGCTCGTCGAGTGCCAACTTGAGCCACTCGGCCAGCTTGCCGGCCTGCACGTGCGAGCCTTTGAGATCGTCGAACGCGACCGCCGGCGCACCGGCCGGCGTTTCGCGGGTGGATACGGCGTCTGACCTCGGGCCACTGATCTTCGGCTCGGGTGGCGCCCCCTCGCCCCAGCTGACCAGCGAATTGGGTTGCACACTTACCGGTCCGGCCGGGTCGACACCGGTGACGGTCAACAGCTCGGAGGTCCACGTGATGCCGACGGAGGCCGCCAGCGCAGCGCTGGCCTGCGACGTCGAGGTGCCCGGGCCCAGATCGCGCGGTAACAGCGACACGATGTCGCCGACCGTCATCACTTTGCCCAATAACGCCTGGCGCAGGGTGGCCGCAGGAATCGAGCGGGTGGCCAGAGCCGAGCCGCTCACGGTGACCGACCTCGCACCGAAAATGGTCGCCGGCGCCACCAACACCGGGGTGTCTTCGCGCACCCCGGCGTTGGACAGCGTCACATCGTCGAGCAGCGCCGTACCGGTCGGGATTCCTGCCGGGGCGACCCCGACGACCGCGGCGGTGGTGCGTGAGCCTGTCAGCGACACCGCGTCCCACTCTCTGATCCCGAGCGCGGCGATCGCTTCCGGGTGCAGCCGCACCACGCCGCGCCGAGAGTCCAGAGCGGCGGTGTTCAGCCGCGCGGTCAACGTCAGTTGCGGGCGAGGCGCCTCGCGGCCGGCGGTGTCGAGGTCGGACACGTCAGCCCCGTGGGGGCCGGCGCAGACCCAGGCGCATCATCGAACGTCGGTGCGGCTGAGCTCGCCGGAACGCCCGTCGCGCGGCGCGCTGCTGGCGTGGTTTGTCGTCCCACACTTCGGGGTGCTCGGCCAGGAACCGGCGGGTGCGGATCGCGAACGGGATATGGATGGCATAGGCCACGATGATCACCAGGATCACGATGTAGCCGTACAGGATCGCGGCGGCCACCCCGATGGCCAGCAGGGCCAGCAGCGGAGCCACCATGGTTGGCGGCACCGAGAAGGTGTGGATCTTGCGCATCGGCAGGGTGCTGACTACCAGCAGTGACACCACGATCATCCAGATCACCACGGCCGGCTCGGAAGTCCACCAACCGTCGCCGAACTGCATCTTGGCCGCCAGCGGCCCGATCGCGCCTATCGCACCCGCGGGTGCCGGCATGCCGACGAAGTACTTCTTCTCGTAGGCGGGTTGATCGACGCTGAGCATCGCGTTGTACCGGGCAAGCCGCAGCACGATGCACACCGCGTACAGCAGCACCACGATCCAGCCGATCCGCGATGTCGACAGCAGTGTGCCATAGACGATGAACGCCGGCGCAACACCGAAATTCACTGCGTCTGCCAGCGAGTCGATCTCTTCGCCCATCCGCGAGGTCGCCTTCAGCGCGCGTGCGATCCGCCCGTCGAGGGCATCCAGGATGGCGGCGATCGCCAGGAACGCCATGGCTTCGGTGGGACGCCCGTCCAGCGCGAATTTCACCGACGACAGGCCGAGGCAGATCGCGGCCACCGTCATCGCGCTCGGCAGGATGCGCGCGCTGACCACCGGGGTTTTGATGCGGGGTCTCATGGCAGCTCGGCTAGCACGGTCTCGCCGGCCAGGGTCCGCTGGCCGACAGTGACCAGCACTGTGGACCCGACTGGCAGATAGGTGTCCAACCGCGATCCGTACCGGATCAGACCGTAGGTATCGCCGATGCCGATCGTGTCGCCGGCCTTGACATCACAGATGATGCGGCGCGCCAGCAGCCCGGCGATCTGCACCGCGACGACCTCGGCGCCCTCCGGGGTGCGGATGACGACGCTGTTGCGTTCGTTGTCCTCGCTGGCCGCGGCCAGGTCCGCGGACCCGAACAGTCCGGGGCGGTGCACGGTGGTGAGCACTTCGCCGCCGACCGGCGCGCGCTGCACGTGCGCGTCCAGCAGCGACAAGAAGATGCTGATCCGTGGCAACGGTATTGCGGGCAGGCCCAGTTCGGCCGGCGGGATCGTCTCGTCGACCACGCAGATCAGCCCGTCGGCCGGTGCGACGACAACGCCGGGCCGGGTCGGAGGGGTGCGCGGTGGATGCCGGAAGAACGCGGCGTTGGCCGCGGCGGATGCCAAACCGGTTCGGCGAAGCCAACGGCTGTTGCGGCCCGCGAGCGCGACTGCGAGGCTCGCGGCGACGAACGGCAGCCCGGCAGGGTGCATGGGCGGAACAGCGGAACGGATCAGGGCCGCCAGCCGCGCGGGGCCTGTCTTGAGGTCGGGGCGTCTGGCCATCGTGTGGCGATTCTACGACGAGCGCTTGCGCGAGGAGTTGAGGTGCATGACGAGCGCTTGCGCGAGGAGTCGAGGTGCATGTCGAGCGCTTGCGCGAGGAGTTGAGGTGCATGTCGAGCGCTTGCGCGAGGAGTTGAGGTGCATGTCGAGCGCTAGCGAAGGTCCCACACCCGAACCCGCGAACCGGCGGCGACTTCGGCGACATCCTCGTCGAGTTCGAACAGGCAGTTCGCCGAGGCCAACCACCGAAGATGGTGCGAGGCGGGCGGCCCGTAGCCGGTCACCGTGTCGCCGTCGAGCACGCCGCGGCGGAACTGTCGCTTGCCAAGCGGCGAGGTCAGATCCTCGGCCAGCACCGCCTCGCGGCGCGGCCGCTCAGTGTCGGGGAGGCCCATCGCTGCACGCAGCGCGGGCCGGACGAACACCTCGAACGACACCAACGCGCTGACCGGGTTGCCCGGCAGGGTCACCACGGGTGTCCCGGCGGTGCCGCCTATCCGACCCGCACCCTGTGGCATCCCCGGCTGCATTGCCACCTTGGCGAACTCGACCCCGCCGCCGCCAAGGGCGTCTTTGACCACCTCGTAGGCTCCTGCACTGACCCCGCCGGTGGTCAGGATCAGATCGGCCTCCTCGGCGTGTGTGCGCAACGTCTCCCGGAAGACGTCGACGTCGTCCTCGGTCATCGGGCATGCGAGCACTTCGGCCCCCGCATCGCGCACCGCGGCGGACAGCATCACCCCGTTGGACTCGTAGATCTGCCCGGGCTGCAACGGCGTACCGGCGCTGACCAGCTCGGTACCGGTGGACACCACCAAGACGCGTTGGCGGGGGACCACACTTAGCTCAGCGAGCCCGAGCGCGGCCGCCAGGCCCAGAACGGCGGGTGTGACCACCTGGCCGGCACGTAACACCGTGCTGCCCGCGGTGACATCCTCGCCGGCGTGACGGATGTGCTGGCCCTCTTGGGCAGCGGCCCGGATCGTGACGACGTCGACGGCGCCGTCGGTGACCTCCACCGGCACCACCGCCGTCGCCCCGACCGGCAGCGGGGCGCCGGTCATGATGCGATGCGCGGTGCCCGCGGCCAGCGTCGGGATGTCGGTGCGTCCGGCCGGAATGTCTTCGGAGACGGGCAGCCGTACCGGGGTGTCGTCGTCGGCCGCGGCAATGTCGCTGGCCAGCACGGCGTAGCCGTCCATCGCCGAATTGTCGAAGCCGGGCAGCGACAGCGGTGCGATCACATCGGCGGCAAGCACCAGGCCGAGAGCCCCAGTGTGGGCCGAGACCGGCATCGTGACGGGCGGGCGGGCGCCAATCAGGGCGGCGACCACCTGCTGGTGTTCCTCGACGGTGCGCATCAGATGCCGAACTTCACGCCGGTGAGTTCCTCGGACACCGTCCACAGCCGCTGCTGCACGCCGGTGTCGTGCGACAGCGTATTGGATTGCACCAGCACCGGATTGCCAACCAGCTCCCGGAACCCGGACGGGCCGTAGTACTGGCCGCCGCGCACCTTCGGGTCGGTGGCGGCGCGAAGGGTGCCCAGCGCGCCCACGGGTGGGCTGTTGGTGACTAGGCCGGCCAACTTGACCACGCCGGGTAGCCCGGCACCGGGGATGTGGCGCATCAGCTCGGTGTTCGAGATGCCCGGATGTGCGGCCACGGCGATCGTCGGCGCGTTTGTCGCGGCGAGCCGACGTTGCAGTTCGTAGACGAACATCAGGTTGGCCAGCTTGGACTGACCGTAGGCAGCGACCCTGTTGTAGCTTCGCTCCCACTGCAGATCGTCGAAGTGGATCCCGGCCTGGATGTTGTGCGCGATGCTGCTCACCGCGACCACCCGCGAGCCCTCCACGGGCAGCAGCCGGTCAAGCAGGAGACCGGTCAGCGCGAAGTGCCCGAGGTGGTTGGTGCCGAATTGCAGTTCGAAGCCGTCGGCAGTGGTCTGCTTGGGTGGGTACATCACCCCGGCGTTGTTGATCAACAGGTCGATGCGAGGGCAGGTGGCGCGCAGTTCGTCGGCGGCCTTGGCGACACTGGCGAGCGACGACAGGTCCAGTTCTTGAAGCGTTACCTCGGCCCCTGGCGTGCGGCGGGCGATCTGGCCCAGGGCGGATTCGCCTTTGCCGAGGTTGCGCACCGCCAGCACCACCCGTGCACCGCGTTCGGCGAGCGCGGCGGCGGCCTCGAATCCGATGCCGGAGTTAGCCCCGGTGACGATGGCCACGCGCCCGGATTGATCAGAAATTTCGGCGGCGGTCCATTTGGCGCTCATAGCATCAACATACTGAGGACATGGACCTCGTAGAACCCGCGCATCCGCCGAGCCGCAAGGCGCCGCTGGTGTGGGCCATCGGAGCGGCGATCCCGTGGGCGGTCGCCGTGATCGCGCAGCTGGTGTGGTTCGCCGTCGATCCCCGGCCGCTGTGGCTGCACGGGCTCGCCGCGGCAGGTACGGGGCTGGCCGTCGTGGTGTTCGTGGTGGTCGTGCCGCTGTGGCGGTACCGCGTGCATCGCTGGGACCTCGACCCCACTGCGGTCTACACCCGATCGGGTTGGCTGGTCCAGGAACGTCGCATCGCGCCGATCTCGAGAGTGCAGACCGTCGACACCTACCGCGGACCGCTGGATCAGCTGTTCGGGTTGACCAATGTGACCGTCACGACCGCGTCGTCGGCCGGTGCCGTGCGCATTGTCGCGCTCGATGACGCGGTCGCCCATCAGGTGGTCGCGCGGCTGACCGACATCGCGGCACTGGGCGCCGAGGACGCGACGTGACCGACCCCGGCTGGCAGCGGCTCAACCCGCGCATGCTGCTGGTGCATCCCGTGCACGAGGCGATTCGCCAGCTTCCGATGCTGATCGGTTCGTTGGTGGTGGGTTCGGCGACGGGCAATCCGCTATGGGCGGTTGCCGGTGTCGGATTGATCGTGGCTTATGGCTTAGCCCGCTGGTTCACCACTGCCTACAGGATCGGCCCCGAAGAGGTGTCACTGCGGACCGGGGTGTTGCAGCGCTCCGTGTTGTCGGTGCCGCGCAACAGGATCCGCTCGGTGTCCACCGAGGCGCGATTGCTGCACCGGCTGTTCGGGCTGACCGTTGTGCGGGTGAGCACCGGGCGCGAGGCCACCGGCGACTCGGCGTTCGTGCTTGACGCCGTGACGGCCGGTGAAGTGCCAGGATTGCGGGCGATGCTGCTGGCCGACTCGCTGCCGCCGGTGACCAACGAGCGTGTGCTCGCTCGGTGGCAGCCGTCGTGGCTGCGCTACAGCCCACTGACCTTCACCGGGCTGTTGATGATCACCGCGGCGCTGGGGGTGCTGTCGCAGTCCGGCCTGCTGGGCACGTTGCGCGACTCCTGGGTGATCCAGGCCGGCGGGGACGCCGCGCAGGGTCTCGGTGTGCGGGGTGCCGTCGTGGTCGGCGTGCTGGTGGTGGTGTTGGCCTCGGTGGGGTTATCGGTGACGCAGTCGCTGCTCACTTATGCCAACCTGGTGCTGCGGCGCGACGGCGAGACTCTGCATCTGTCCCATGGTCTGCTGCGGGTGCGCGAGCACACGTTCGACATGCGCCGGCTGCGTGGCGGCACGCTGCGCGAACCGCTGCCCGTGCGGCTGTTCGGTGGAGCGCGGCTGGACGCCGTGATGACCGGTGTGGCCGGTGCCGGGGAGGCCTCTC